>NZ_CAMFHL010000146.1 GCF_945952095.1 uncultured Arsenicibacter sp.
GTATAGTGTATTCCGTTCACCGAACACCTATCCTTCACTTGCTCTACTAATTCTTTGAATATCTTATAGTCAGGATGACTTACGTGCTGCACTTCCCTCATACGTGCAAATGCTTCATAGTATTTGCGGGTACTTATCCAGGGCATTGCCAGCTGCATACTCTGATATGACCGTTCGGTCTCGTCGATCAGGAACCGGAAGATCATAATACACCATTCCTTTGCATCGGCAATCCGGTTGCCCATGGCGGTGGACCGGTGATACTGGTTCTTGTCTTTCTTTTTGCTGACCAGTTCGCGTTTGTCAATCTGGAAATAATCAGCAACAACCTGCATAATAACAACCTCAATCGTATCCTTTGCAAAGGCATAGATAATGTGAGATTCCGGCATACGATCAATAACGGCCTGAAGCTCATTCACCGTTTCTTCAAGCTCTGATAGCCGTTTTTCGTATGTTTCACTTGGAAAATTACCCATAAATAATCACGCACTTACAGCACAAATATCGGCCGTTGCGGCATTAATGTCAAGCAAAATAATCAATATCAACTATTAATTAAATGAAATTTTGTGAAACACGAATAACAAAACGATTTCACAAATGGAACCATTTGATTTAGAGGCTTTTGATAAGCAGGTTGGCGTTACGCCAGATACCGATCCGGTGAGCGTGAATGACCTGAACCTGCCGTCAGAAGATCAACAGGCCTTATCACAGGCAGCGGCACAGAAACCAACGGGTGTTTCGGCCCCTGTGACTCCTGCAACGGAGAATGTGCCGGAATACCTGAAGGAACACTTTACCGCAAAACCTACAGTTGAACCGATTGATTGGGGTACGGAGCTGGCCAAACTGACCGGCAATACACCCGCAGAAGGCACAGCTGTTACCGCTGATGATTTTCACCGTGAGTCGGCGGAGCGTTATGGGTACCAGCATTATCTGGACCAGACACCGGGCTACAAACAACTGTTTGACGAGGTTAACCGCGATTACAGCGGTACAAATGGGGAAACGCAGAAGCTATCAGACCTGAAAGCTACAATTCAGAATGCTGTTAAACAGCAACTTGGTGAGTTCGCGTCAGCGGGTGAGGTGCAGACAAAACTCAGCAACTACATTGACGATGACGGGAACCTGACTGACATCGGGGAAAAGTATGGCGAACACCTGCTGGCGCAGAAAAAACAGATGCTGAACGATGTGCAGGCCGAAGCCAAAAAATGGGCCAAGGAGTTTGCAGACAGCAATCTTGACGGCCGCAAAAAGTTTGACACGTTCATCATGAATGAGTTCAAGCCTACAGGTGTGGAATTGCCACAGGAAGATAAAGAATACCTGCGTGATCTGGTATTGAGCGGAAAAATCCATCAGCGACTGGAAAACCTTAGTCAGCAAGAGCTGGCCAGTGTAGCGGTTGCGCTTGATCCATATCTATTCGGGCGTCTGGCAAAGGCTCATTACGAAAAAGGCAGTTCAGTTGGCGCTAACGCCCGGCTTGCCCAGAGACTGAGCTAACAATAACGGTTTTATCACAACTTAATTTTTAACGAACACACAATGACTGCTGTTCAGAACCCTCTGAAAATTGTAAAAACTGACCGCGTATCACAGCGTATGGCGAATGATATGCCCCGTCGTAACTCACTGCTGTTAAAGCATGAGGTCATTACGGAAATGAGTCGGTTTGTAAACCCTGCCAACCCGTTCTTTATTTTCGGCGGCGGTTTTCTTGGTGGCGGAGAATCCGTAGAACCAAATCTGATTGACCCTGATATGCGGGGTATTGCATCGGAGTTTTACCGTATCCGGAAGTATCAGGAAGTCTGTACGCCTGCGCGGGTACTGGATAACCGGAATGTACCGGACACACTGGTTGCCGGTAAGAACTTCGACATTACGCTTGACAAGTTTGTCGGTGATCCGGGTACCAAGCTCCTGTTGCGTGACCAGACAACCATGCTGATGGTTGTAAGCCAGCGCGGTTCGAGCGACAAACGGTATGATTATACCCTCCAGCTCAACAACCAGGAAGGTAAAACGGCATCGGGCAGCCTGCTGGCCATTGACTCAATCCTGCAGTATGAGACAGGTAACTCAGTGGGTGAAGGTTCATTCACCGGCTCGACCTTTGTAGACGAAGGTGAACAGCACGTTGACACCATGAACGTTATGCAGATTACCCGTCACTTGCTGACAGAGACCGGTTCTGCCATGGCCGACGAACTGTTTAAGTTCACCGTTGAGATTACCGAAGAAAACGGCCTTGTCCGGACAGAAGATGTAGTTGTTGACATTCCGATCAAATCGGCAAAGAAACACTTTGCGGCGATCAACCGTGACCTTTTGTTTGGTGTGCCGAACTTTAGCTTTAACAAGGTAATCGCCAACCGGATTAACAACAGCCGCTACCCTGAACGGCCGACCTATGCAGGCTACTACTGGTGGATGGACCGTTGCCCGTGGCAGTGGCCGGCCTTCCAGTCTGATCCGCTGGATTCAGGCGTTAAGCTGATTGAGCGCATTATTGATCACCAGTCCGAAATTCAGGGCCGCAAGGTGAACCTCGTTGCCATGGCGACCGGCATCGGCCGTCAGTGGATCAAGAAGGTACTGCAACGCGCAATGGAACTGAAAAAGTACCAGATTCAGATCGTCGACCCGAAAGACCGGCTTAAAATCGGCTTTGAGGTGGACGAGTATTACACGATGAATGGTACCCTGCGCGTGATTGATATGTTCCAGGGCCAGCACCAGTGGAGCGAGTATTTTGATAAGGCAACCTACAATGGTATATCCTATGCCCAGCGTAGCCGCCATATCTACATTCAGCCGATGACAATTCCCGGCATGAATGGCAACCAGAAACCGGCCCGTCTGTATTTCAAGCGCGGCAACGGCATCGACCGTGCATTTGTGCTGGGCACTTCTAATGGTATGTACGGACAGAATGGTCTGACACTGGAGAAGATGAACGCTATGAGCGAAGCCGGTGTGAAACGACTTCTGGAGAGCGGCAACAGCCGGATTGATTCTACGTTCGATGGTCGGGAGATTCATATGCTTTCGCACTTGTCGCCGTATATCAACTGTGATTATATGTCACGCATTACGCTATACCCGTAATCGATTACAATCAATATTGACTATTTTTTAAATAAATATACTTGTGGAAGCATTTATCAGAGTGATTGACGACAATGACCTTACCAATGGGGAAGGGGCGTTCCGTCCGACTGTTTTCTTGCCGGAGTCGGTAAAACGGATGCACAAAGGACTACCCGTAGAAATCAGTGTACGGGATGAATTCGACCAGCCGTTTATGATGGCCATTACCGGTGTGAAGAAATTCGATCTGGATAATCCCGTCGAACTCCGGCAGTGGAAGAACATTACCATTATGCTGAAACTTCCGGGCATGGAGGAACTGGCACGGCAACTGGAAGTCGTCGACCCGAATAAGGAAGATGAAGACGCACTTCAGCGTGAACGTCTTGAATTTGAGCTGCGCGGCCTTATCCTGGAACATGAAAAAGATCAGGAGTGGCTGCTGAAAGTGTATCGCCGTGTCGTGGGCCCGGCATCCGGCATTCCGGTAAAGACGCTGGCCAGAACACTGCTTGACCGTATCAAGCTGCACGATCCGAAAGCCAAGACCTATGGTATCAACCTGTTCCGCAAAGGGGGGAAATGGATTTTTGACGATGAAGATTTCGAGAATCAGGCTATTCTGGACAAGGCTATCGAGCGGGGTATTGTGGTCAAGGATGGCAAAGAATTCCGCACAACCGGTTCTGACGGCAAAATCTTCGCAACATCGGAAGAACGGGCCATTTTCGAGATCATCAATAACAAGGCGCTCCGTGAATATCTGGTTGCGCGGATTTCCAGCGATCAGCCGACGATGGATGAAATTGTTATTCCGGAGGTCGTCAATGAAGAACTGGCTTCTTTGCTGGATGAAGTAGCGGTACCGGTTGTAAATCCGGATAAACCGAAGGAAACGGAACTGGATAAGCAGGAAGCTATCGCTACGCTGATTGCCCGGCTTGAACTGGCTGAAATGCTGACCACGGAGCCAAACGGCAAAATCACTATTGCGGACATCAATCAAACCTTTGATGACCGTAATGCTCTGATTGAATTGCTTCTGAAAAACGAAGCCTTAACGAAACAACTGTCTTTCCTGATTTAACCCTTTAAGCCATGACAATACGGGAGGCCCATAACGAGTACAGACGGATTTGCGACCAGTTTGGCGACCCATGGTTGCGGCCTGCAGACTTTTTGGCTCGTTATGTGGCCACTCGTCTGGTCTGGCTGGATGCCAAGTGTAAAGAGCCGGAAACGGAATATGTTCGCCGCCGTCTGCAGCCGTTCAGGGCAGAACTGGTAAGGAATAATGTAAGCGCTATTCCGATTGCCAGTGTGCCTGATTTCTTCTATCTGAGAAAGGTAACGCCATGGTTTGACGGTATTCCCGATAGCCCTGATTGTCCTCCGATTTCAGATGATGAGTACGGACAGATTATGCGTAATCCGCATACAAGACCCTGTGACTGGTTCCCGAAGCATCGGGAGAAGGCTGGTACCATTGAGATTTACAGCGAGACAATACCGGCGTGGGTAGCCATTACCTATATCCGGAAGCCTCCGGTACCGGTGTTTACCGAAGATCAGGCAGATAATTTACCAGAAGACGATTTATCGGTCGGGGAGATTCTGGAGCGGTTAACCGGACGGGTTGACCTCACTCTTGGAAACTTTAACCGAAGCCAGTTAATATCCGCTCAGGAGGTTCCTAAGCGGGAAACCAACAATTAACCATGACTTACAGAAGTTCAGTTTTTCCAACTCAGGAGCCGGATATTAAATCAGTTGATTGCCGGCCCAATGCTCCGTCAGTTATCATTCATTATGACGGCTCGACCACTGATGTTCCCCAACTGTCACAGGGAACGATTTCGTTTCCGGGTGCAAAGGTCAATTTGCCGGGTTCCGGCGTTGGCGGCAACGGGAATGATTTCAAAATCGACTTTGATAGTATCCCTAAAGGTGGTGCCGGGGTGAAGTTACGGGCGTGTGTACCTGCTCAGAAACGTATCCTGCGTTTCTACTGCAGCACGAATCCATGCACGAACTGTGGTTCAGACGCCCTCTCCATGCAGATCAAGCCGCTGCACGTTTGTGAACGGCCGGTGGAATACTACTATGAGAATCCGATTTTCGTAGATGCCGTAGAAGGCTGCGCCGAAACCTGTGAACAAATGCTGAACCTGCTGGCAAAACGCTGGAATCAGTTCTATTCAGACTTCGGAACGGCAACTGTTGTGCAGGTAGGCAATAAGTCTGCATTGCAGGTTGAAGAAAAGATAGCCGGTGAGCTGACGTATCACATTGTTGCAACGGAGGGACTGACAGACCCTATTGTCATTTCGCCGGCAGTACCTGGTACATACAGCAAAGACCTCATTAAAGAGTGGTTTTCGCCTATACCGTTTCCGTCATGTCCGGAGCCGGATGAATGTGTGAAGGTTATTGAAATGTTCCCTGTGATCAGTTTTCCGGGTGAATCAGCTGGTGTACTGACCTCAAACCTGTCAGAATCTACCCAATCATCCAGCATTCAGGCGACACAGACCGTGGCCTTTATTACGGCCAACAACACCAACGGCAACAACGCCCGCGCTGCACTTTTGTCAATCCTTCGTGGCGGCAATAATGCCTATCTGGCTAAGATCAGCAATGATGCTACAGCTGTTGATGTACCGCTGTATATGCACTCGGTAGTGCGGGAAGATGATGGTTCGCCGGCTGCCTATGCTACGGCAAAAGCTGATTACTCAGGTGCATTGCAAATGTGGCGTAAGGCGACCGGTGGAGGTAAAAGCTACTACGAGCTGCTGACAAGTTCACCGACGGCTCCGGTTGCGGCCGGGGACGATGTAGTGACGGCAGGATCTGCCAACGTTCCAAACCTGACATACGCATAACCGAAGCGCTATGACTTTGAGAGAGATCGTCTCTCGGTTAAGAAAAGACCCGGCCGACGCATGGTACTACGTACAGGGAAATATTCGCCTGTTCATATACCGGCGTCGGCCGTGGCTTATCCGGAGACACATACGGGAACAGTTTGAATACCGGAAAACAGCGGCTAATGAATGCTATACCGGCGGGGCGTGCAAATGTTGCGGGTGCGAAACACCAGGAGTCTTTTTTGCAGATAAAGGCTGTGCAATTGCGAAAAAGGTACAGTGCAGCCATTTCGGGAAACCATGCTACCCGAAAATGATGGGCCGCAGAGCATGGAGTATTTACAAGAAATTCATTTAGAGCGATGGATAAATCAGGAATGTTAAAAAAGGCTTTGGTTGCAGCCGCTATTGTGTCGGGCATGGCGGGTACCAATCCTGTTTCCCTTTCTGAGCAATCTGTCCCTGTAACACAACAGGCAACAACGGTCGAAACAGAGGGGCGTACAGAGTCCGTGCAGGATATGTACCGCCCTGTCCTGAAAGAGCGCATTCCGGGATGCCCCAAACAGCGGGGTGATAAAGCCTGGCAATGGTGGACGGAACAAATCCGCCGTATTAAATATGGCTGGTTTGCCCCGGATGGCCATTTCCTGTGCGGGTACCATTACTGGTACCTC
The DNA here is from genome assembly GCF_945952095.1 of uncultured Arsenicibacter sp. Classification (GTDB taxonomy): domain Bacteria; phylum Bacteroidota; class Bacteroidia; order Cytophagales; family Spirosomataceae; genus Arsenicibacter. The sequence continues at coordinate 6,659 of NZ_CAMFHL010000146.1, forward strand.
AACTTCGTGAAAATCCCCCGTCAGGATAACCGTACTAAAAAGATTGACGGCTGGGATGCACCGGAATACCGGGATAATGACGACGAGATTTTATCAATCCTATGGCAAAACCGTTACCGTGAACTGCCAAACGGTAAAACGATAAATGCCAGAAACCACATTCAGGCCAAACCCCGTACAATCGGGTGGACGCAGATGGAGTTTCTGGGCGTTGACTCCTATCATTTCATCTTTACGCCGGGCCGTTCGCGTTTTATCGGACGCGGATATCCGGATGATGAAAACATTGCCGCCGAACGCTCATGGTTCAAGATGCTTTATCTGGAGCATATTCCGGAATTCCTGAAAACATGGAAGGGTGAGGCGCTGGAAATTGTCATCGATAATGACGAGGAGTTTGCGGTAGGCTGGAAAAAAGGCAAAACGATCATCCGTCATAATGCTGTTCTCTACAAAATCATTTCGGATGATACTCATGCCGGTGTATTTAAAGGGATACGTTGCCAGAAAATTACAGCGGTAGAAGCCGGAAAGTGGAAAGGTAACCGGTTAAAAAACTTCTGGGTAGAAAACAAAGACTGTCTGGAGGGTGGTGATCTGAAGTGGGGGCCGTTCGTCATCGGGGGAACCTCAAACCAGATTATCAACAAATCGACCGATTACAAGGATATGTATTTCAATCCTACGTCTATCGGGATTGGAACAACTACGCACTTTACGCCGAAAACAAAGGGGATGCTTGGTTTCGTCGACCTGCATACCGGCCGGTCGGAGGTTGAACGCGCATATGCCTATATCATGTCCCGTCGAAAGGCGGCATCTACTGACCCTGAGTTATACCAGAAAGAGTTGGTAGAAAACCCGCTGACGCCACAGGAAGCGTTTGAGCCTTCCCTGTCATTCAGTTATGATCAGGCCAAGATCAATGCACACATCGGTTATGTAAAAGCCCATGACTTACAGAAGTTGTGGGTTCAGTGCCGCTTTGAGTACATCAAGGATGCTTACGGGCATACGATTGGCGTCGAGCCGGTTCCGGATGAGAACGGCCCATGGTCGGTAAACCTGGAAGCAAAACCCCGCAAAGACCTCAAAAACCTGTTCGTGGCCGGCATTGATGATACCTATGTATCACTGGCGGAAGGTCAGGTTTTAAAGGCGCGGGACTCACGCGACTGTATGATTATCTACTGTCGTGAATCGAGTCTGTTGCAGACGCGATCAGGAATGCCGGCCGCAATGTACTACGATAAGGCCAATGACACCTTTATTACCTACGAGGAATTTTTCAAGGGTATGCTCTACTACAATGTTGAGCAGGTGACGTACGAATTTAACCACGAAGCATTCTACAACTGGATGCGGGAACGTAACGAAGCATGGCGGTTAACGTGGGTCGGCAACCGCCCCGGTTTGCAGATCAAAGGCGGTATGAAGTCAGAGGTAACACGCCTTGGCTATCAGTATCTGGCGAAAGATATGCACAAGAACATAACCAATCTGAAGATTCTGGATTCTCTATTAGTCTGGGGTAGCAAGGAAAATACCGACATCGGTTCGGCATTTCACTGTCTTCTCTACCAGCTGAATGTGATGAAAGACTGGCCGGTCGAGTACATCCGTGAAGAACGGAATGCGGAAAACCAGTACGGGCCCGGCAGAGAAATATTTCCATATGGCCGGCACGTTCAGGAGCATCGGATACCGGATGATTATCATGTTCTGGGCAGAGGAAACAGCGACGAGGGCTATCGTCAGGCGGATAATGATTATTACATTCTCGGCAAGAATGCCGGCTATTATGCAGCATAACTATGAAAACAGAAGATTTTGACTTTGGGGAAGTACTGGAGGGAGAAACCAAAAAGGTCTCCTATCAACGGAAAAGCAATCTGCCGGCGATTAAACGGATTGAAACAAGTTGTGGCTGTACGGAAGCCGGATGGTCGCCGGATAGCCGTACCGTTTTTGTGACTTACCATGCACCGGCCGGATGGCCGGAAGGCGTCTCAGGTGATACCTACAAAACGTCGAAGTACATGACCCTGTATTTTAATGACGGAACTAATCAGACTATCTGGCTGAAAGGTGTAATCAAGAAAAAGTAATGGTATCACTCAACCTGAAAACAGCAAAGGAGCCTGCCGGTGGCATTCGTATCTGGGAAGAAACCCCGGATCAGTCGGCCGGCAATCCATATGGATTCGGCGGCACCAATGCTCCCCGTAGTTCTATTGTCCGTGTCCGGATTACGGTAGGAAATCAAAAGGAAGGAAACCGGACATTCACCATAAACGCAAAGCCGGATTCTGATTTCATGAATCGCCGGTATATTCTGAAAGCAAAGGATTTAGTTTCAGTACTGCCGGGCTGTGAAGTCTACGAGGAAAGTGATACCCGTTTTTTTCAGTCTGGTTGTATGCCGGTAACGGTTGAGGTATTATCTCAGATACCCGTTACCCGCAATTACTTCAACTATGCCATTCAGATACCGGCAGGCTTGTCTGCAACAGCCAGGGTAATGGCGCTGAAAAATGGTGCATGGGTCGACATTACCGCAGAGGGGCAGCCAAACAATATCGGCTGGTTCTGGCGGAAACTAAACTCACTTGATGAATACCTCCAGTATGAAGTCAGAGAGGGAAACGGGAAACCTTATTCGGGTATTATCAACCGCCAGCGGCTTGATACAACAGGTATCGTTGGAAACGGGCAGGAAACATTAGCGGGTTCGGGCCGGCTTTTGCTGTTCCTTGCCGAACGTGAGCGGAGCCGGTGGGCTGATCTTGTCCATAAGGTCTTAATCGGCCCTAAAGAGTGCGCAGAGCGGCCGGTCAAGTATCCTGACTATTTCGGAGCCGGCAGTTGCCGTGAAGGCAAAATAGCCTACATCGGTATGTTGCTTGACTATCTGGAGGATTGGGATAAGGTTGATTGTAATACGGGCAGTACGATTCTCAGGAAACTTCAAAATGAACTGGATGAATGGGAGGAGACACTTTAGCACATAGCAGCGAAGAAATTCTGGCCTTGATTGAGCCGCTGGTCAATAAAACCATGGCGACAATTGCAGTAACAGCAAAACGCGGAAAACCAACGGCCGATGATGAGGTAATACTCCAGCGATTATTGCTCCTGAAATCGGCCGTTCCGTATTGGAACGAAAAAAACTTAATCGATATACGTACCTATTTAGCTCTGACCTACAATGTTTAGTAACCAACGATGCAAGGGTAAACGTTGCGGAGGGCATGAACATCAAAAGTTTTTTGAAAGCGATTGCAGACCAAAGCATAATTGCGGCTGTAATCATTCATGCGATCCGTGTAACCATTGCTGCAATCCGGTACCGGTACCAGCCCCTATTCCGGTTCCGGTGCCGGTGCCGCAACCGGTACCGGTGCCGAATGGCCTGCCGGTACCAGTCCCGATTTACATTCCGCCGCCGATACAGGTGCCTATCCCCGTTCCGGTACCACAGCCTGTTCAGCCGGTACCGGTGCCGAATGGCCTGCCGGTACCAGTCCCGGTACCACAGCCGCAACCGGTGCCTCAGCCAGTGCCGGTGCCGGTGCCAGCGCCTGTCCCTGTTCCGGTTATGCAGCCGGTTCCGGTACCACAGCCTGTACCAGTCCCTGTGCCACAGCCGGTACCAGTCCCGATTCCGGTCCCTCTGCCGGTGCCGGTACCTGTATTCAATCCATCTGATTGTACACTTCAGATCAGGGTTACGTATGTGGTCAATACAGGCGACTCAATCACGCTGACAATTACACCAATGTATAATGTGTCAGACGTTGAGTACTCGCTGGATATGCGCAACTGGCAGGATAGCCCCAACATCACCATTAGTACGCCTGAGTATCCTGTCAATATTTTTGCCAGAGAGAAAAACCGTACGTGGTGCGAAAGCTGGTATACACTCGAAACGCCATGCCGGATATCTGACGGCCCGTTAGTAGCATTGTGCAATCCGCCGACGCCACAGCCTGTACCAGTCCCTGTTACTGCGCCGGTACCACAACCGGTATTTGTACCTGTTCCGGTACCGCAGCCGGTATTTGTACCGCAACCGGTATTGGTTCCTCAACCGATTCCGGTACCGCAGCCTGTGCCAGTGCCGGTGCCTGTACCTCAGCCGGTGCCAGTGCCACAGCCGGTTCCGGTGCCACAGCCGGTATTTGTGCCTCAACCGATTCCGGTACCAATTCCTTTAACAGATCAACAATCAAATTCAACTATTACTCAACTGTCTGCTGTGCAAAACGGAGATCAGTTATCGGTCACACTTGCAGGCGGTCAGCCGGATTACACATGGGAACTATTATTAAACGGGCAATCCGCTGGTACAGGGGAATTGCAGATAAACTGGGCAATATAATGTATTCAGGAACTATCCAACTTCCGCCCAACATTGTATCGGGCGTTTACACGCTGATTTTGTCGTGTGCATTAACGGGTTGTCAACGTTCGACGACCGTAGAAATTACTTCGCCAAACCCTCCGGTAAATGTGTTTGAACCGTATACGACCGGCGTTGCGGGCACTGAAATTATTCTGGATAACGGAATCGTGAGGGCGCGGATAAATCTGGCCATGGGTGGGATGATGGATTACCTGGCTCCCTATAAAAATGGCCAGCTGGGTGAAAGTGTTATTAACTCCTATAGAACCGGCAACGCGGAGCGGCCCGATGATGTAGGACGCCAAAAGGGAGTTGCTCTGTACTCAGGACCGGCCGGCGGTGAGAATCCGGCTAACGCTTATTTTGAAGATGGTCAGTCGACTCAAAGATATGTTAACAGCCGATTGACCGGTGGTATTGGCTACAATATTGTACAGGGCGGCGATGAATCCAGGTATCCGGCTCCTGTTTGGCGTACTGGTGTGCGGATTGTGCCGGGATATGGGATGGTTTCATTTATTGAAACGCCTGGATTGAACTGGCATCTGTACAATCGTATTGGCCATTACCGCATTCAGCAGTGGGCATGGCTTGATGGTAATACCGTTCGTTTTCATTACAAAATTATCGGTAGCCGTCCTGATTATACACAGTACGAAGCGAGAACAAACGAGTTAGGCTACTGCTACGTAACCGCCAAGCACACGCAGTATTATGCTGTATTGAAAGGCAGTACTCCGGAACGAATTGACCAGTGGCTGACTACACACCGGAATGATGGCACACCGCAAATGGGATGGCAGAAAGATCATAACGTTGCAGCCGGCGAACCATGGATGGCCGCAATCAATCCATCGACCGGCATTGGTGTAGGTTATGCTAACATTACCGGTTTCCACGATATGCAGATCAAATCATTCGGAGATCAGGGAAGCGCGGGGCCAAATGAAAACGATTCGGGATACATGGCGTCAACTCCTCAAATCATTCTTGACCATGATCTTGAATTTGAGCTTGATGATGCTGTTATTATCGGAACACTGGAAGAAATACAGGTGAAGGCCCGACAGTTGACACAACGCGACTACCGGCCTCATTTTGTCTTCAGAAACGGCCGGCAATTCGTCTCATACCTAAAAGGCACGGATGAAGGCTGGCGGGTGCCGTCAGGAAAACTGGTTATTACCCCATACGATAAGCGGTTTGAAATTCATTTACCGGTTCAAACCTTCAGCGGTTCCGATGTTCCGAATCTATACCTGCGCATGAAATATATCGGGCCGGAATCACAGGCCCGACTGCGTTGGCGACAACCGGACCAGTCAGAGAGTGAAGCTGCGCAAATCTATTTCAACGATCCGGCGAATGATCAGCGTAAAGAATTTACCGTTCAGAGCGGAGTCGAACAAACGTATGTCATTCCACTTAGTTCAAACGCAAACTGGAACGGAAAACGTATTGCCAAACTTTGGATTGAGCGTTTTACAAAGCCAACAAGTGAAGCTCCCGAGGAAGTAGCCCTGTCCGGTGAAACATGGGAGGTAACAGGTATTAGCTACAAACCATTTGATCAATGGTAATCAATTTTAACTATTTATATAATGCCTTATTTTAAATTTCCGATAGATCGGGGAATGCCGCCTTTCACTGTCCAGGCAACGGATGCTGATTCGGGCACGGTCATTGCCAGCAGAACTTATCAGGCTACAGGTGTATATGAATGGTATTTTGATCACCCAACGAACCGTCGTTGGGTGATCAAAATCGCCGACAGTTCAGTGCCGGTGTGTCAAACAGTGTTTCAGGCAACCGCTTTACTGAATTGCAATACTGTTATACCGACTCCGGTACCACCTGTTCCGGTGACACCGCCAACGCCGGTTGCTCAACCGACTCCGGTTACTCCTGTTCCGGTGACACCTCCGACGCCAGTCGAGCAACCGACTCCGGTACCGCCTGTTCCGGTGACACCGCCTGTTCCGGTCGAACAACCTATTCCGGTTGCACCTGTTCCGGTGACACCACCGACGCCGGTTGCTCAACCGACTCCGGTGCCGCCTGTTCCCGTCGAACAGCCAGTTCCGGTTCCTGAGCCTATTCCTGGTACTAATGAGTTGACGCCTTTATCTGTATGGGCAACCTGCGTTAACAGAAGATTGATTTTTGAAGTAACAGGGAACCATCCTGCATTCCCTGTAGAAGTCATGGCCATTGGTATTACCGGATGGACTACCAGCTTTGGGCCATATGCAGCGAACTACGACACAAACAGTAGCCCCTATATCCTAATGGCGCGTTATATAGGGCTGCCGGAAACAACAGTTTCAGCCTCATATAATCCGCTGGCACACTGCCAGTCTATTCTGCCTTCTGTTAGCGTAGGGAGCTGTGCAAACGGAACCGGCTCAATTGATATTTATGTGGCTCCTGGAGATTACGAAAATGATTTTGCTGTTCGGTTGCTTAAAAACGGAGATACAGCTGGCGTGGCTGACATAAATCTGAACCCAGGCACTGGTACTTACCAGTCATGGATTAACCTGAGCGACGGAAACTATACAATTCTTCTTTATAAGCGATCTACATCAATTTCTTTCCAGTCGTTCGGACCATATACATTGGCCTGTACAAATCCGGTACCAGTCGAGCAACCGACTCCGGTACCGCCTGTTCCGGTCACTCCGCCGACGCCGGTCGAGCAACCGACTCCGGTACCGCCTGTTCCGGTGACACCGCCTACGCCGGTCGAGCAACCGACGCCGGTACCGCCTGTGCCGGTGACACCGCCAACGCCGGTCGAGCAGCCGACTCCGGTACCGCCTGTGCCAAATCAGGGCTACGTTGTAGGAGAAAGATGCGTGACGGATAAAGTTAATTTACCAACGCCAACACCAACAGAAGTGAGCCCTCCGGCACCGGTACCGGTTGAACAGCCGGTACCGGTGCCTGTACCTATTCCAGTTCCGGTTCCGCAACCGGTTCCGGTCCCTGTACCTCAGCCGGTTCCGGTTCCGGTTCCTGTACCGCAGCCTGTACCGGTTCCTGTACCTCAGCCGGTCCCTGTACCTCAGCCAGTCCCTGTGCCGATTCCAGTCCCTGTACCTCAGCCGGTGCCGGTTCCGGTCCCTGTACCTCAGCCGGTGCCGGTTCCGGTTCCTGTACCGCAGCCAGTGCCGGTTCCAGTTCCTGTACCTCAGCCGGTGCCGGTTCCGGTTCCTGTACCTCAGCCGGTGCCAGTGCCGATTCCGGTTCCTGTACCGCAGCCTGTGCCAGCTCCAGTGAATGTATGTCAAGCTATTTCTGAAATACGATGTATAGTTCCAGTTCCTGTACCACAACCGGTCCCTGTACCACAACCGGTACCAGTTCCGGTCCCTGTACCACAACCGGTACCAGTTCCAGTCCCTGTACCTCAGCCGGTTCCGGTTCCGGTTCCTGTACCGCAGCCAGTGCCGGTTCCTGTACCGCAGCCAGTGCCGGTTCCAGTCCCTGTACCACAACCGGTACCAGTTCCAGTCCCTGTACCGCAGCCTGTGCCGGTTCCGGTTAATCAATGTGAGCTAAGAATTACGAACGCCACAATTAATTGTAGTACACGAGAGATTGGTATGGCGGGAAGCACCTCATACTGTAGTCAGTTACCGACACATAAAATGATTGTAGGAGTGACCGGCTGGATACCTGATTCATCATCATTGATTCTCGATGCTGCAATTTTTAATGCCAGAACGCCTGTTAGACTAAAGGTAAAGAACTCTACTACAGAGTCGCCAGAATACTTATTTGATTATTCTTCGATCTGTCCTGCGCCGCCAGTTCCGGTGCCTGTGCCTGTACCGCAGCCGGTCCCTGTGCCGGTCCCGCAACCTGTGCCAGTGCCGGTCCCTGTGCCAGTGCCGGTCCCTGTACCTGTACCTGTTCCGGTTCCTGCTCCAGTGCCGGTGCCGGTTCCGGTCCCTGTGCCGGTCCCTGTAAATTATGACCTTGCAACATTGATTATTGAGCAGGCCTGCGACAACAATTCCGGTACAATTAACATGGCGGTTGTACCTGGCAACTATCAACCGGGAGGCTATACAGTATATCTTGAGAAGTTAATTAATGGTATTTGGACCGGGAATCAGCCTGATGGATTCAAACCAATTTATCTGTCATCCACACAGGTTGCCAATCAGTCTTTTTCGGGCTTGGAAAACGGAGATTACAGAGTCTGGTTCTTCAGGGGCTCTGAAACACTTTCAACTTCCGGTGCATATTCATTTACCTGTGCTGTGTTACCAGTTCCGGTCCCTGTACCTGTTCCTGTACCTCAGCCGGTTCCTGTACCTGTACCTGTTCCGGTCCCTGTACCGCAGCCGGTTCCTGTACCGCAGCCGGTTCCTGTTCCGCAACCTGTACCAGTCCCTGTACCGCAGCCGGTTCCGGTACCACAGCCTGTACCAGTCCCTGTTCCGGTTATGCAGCCGGTTCCGGTACCAATTGCCTTTAGCAGTATCAGTTTTGCAGCCAACTGTAATACTATCCTTGTTGATGGTGATTTGATCGGTGCCGCCAGCGTAACTATAATACTAAGAAAAGACGGTATTCAGGTTGCAACCTTAGCGGACAACAGAGCAGGTTCCAGCCTTGCCGTTTCGGTACCAAATAGTTGGGGTGAGGGTAACTACCAGGTATACGCATTCCAGCCAGGCAACGATGGAAATAACCTTACATCTGCTACGGTAAATGTATCAGGTTGTTCACCTGCGCCTGTACCAGTCCCTGTACCGCAGCCGGTTCCGGTACCACAGCCTGTACCAGTCCCTGTTCCGGTTATGCAGCCGGTTCCGGTACCACAGCCTGTTCCGGTCCCTGTTCCGGTCCCTGCACCACAGCCGGTACCAGTACCTGTTCCCATTAGCTTTACAAACGTGAGCTTTGCGGCAAACTGCAGCTGGATCAATGTTGACGGCGAGCTATCCGGCGCATCAAGTGTGTCGATTATTCTCAGAAGAAACGGAGTGCAAATCGCAACGTTAGCAGATAACAGATCAGGAGAAAGTCTTGCTGTTTCGGTACCAAATAGTTGGGGTGAGGGTGACTATCAGGTATACGCATTCCAGCCAGGCAACGATAGCCGGAACATTACATCTGCTACGGTAAATGTATCAGGTTGTTCTCCTGCACCTGTTCCGGTGACACCACCGACGCCTGTTGAGCAACCGACTCCGGTTACTCCTGTTCCGGTGACACCGCCAACGCCGGTATTTGTACCACAGCCAGTTGCAAATTCCTCCATTGCATTAGCTGCCGATTGTAATAATATTTCGGTTTACGGAGAGCTGACGGGAGCATCCAGTGTGACGATTAGCTTAAGGAAAAATGGTACACCAATTGCAACCTTAGCGGATAACAGGGCCGGTTCCAGCCTTGCTGTTTCGGTGCCAAATAGCTGGGGTGAGGGTGACTATCAGGTATACGCATTCCAGCCAGGCAACGATGGAAATAACGTTACCTCAAATGTGGCCAATGTATCAGGCTGTTCACCTGCGCCGGTACCAGTTGCACCTCCGACGCCGGTTGCTCAACCGACTCCGGTCGCTCCGCCTGTTCCGGTGGCACCGCCAACGCCGGTCGCTCCGCCAACTTCGGGGTGTGCATACCCTGCACCTAGTCAGTCTGCATCGATGAATTCTAATGCAGGTACAAGTTTCGCTGCAGGGTCTGAGGTCCTGTTCACTTTTGACAACCTGAATGCTGGTGGCGGTATGTTTAACTGGTCTATCCCGTCTGCAGCGACATTGGTTGAAGGTGGCGGAGCCGGTGACTTTGCCGCAAAAGTGCGGTTTAACCAGGCTGGTCCGTATACCATCGGCGCATCTTATACTAACTGCGCGGGTCAGGTATACAAGGCAATTTCGGTAACAGCGACATCGGTTCAACAGCCGGTTGCCCAATGTGAAACAGTGGTGAATAACAGCGGGATTTCCAATATTCTGACACCACAAATTATCTGGCTTGATCAGTCGGACCTTCCTTATAATCTGCCTATGACTGCTATTACTGATTATCTGTCCGGAAGCCGGCCGTTTAACCTGCAATGGGAGGTTGACTATGCGGATGCAAGATGGTTGGCAAATTATGGTGCCAATGTCTCAATTGTTTCAGGACAGGGTACCGATGTGGCAACATTTAACATTCCGGCAGGTATTGCGAGCGGGTTCTATTTCCATGCAAAAGTTACGATAACAAACTGTAGCGGGTCGGGTTCAGTAGTGTTCTCAACTCCGGTATATATCAATTAAATTGATGGCAACACAACGCATCATCCAACTCAGTTCCGGCACCTGTTATGTGGTGCCGGACAATTGGGTTGGCGGCTATGACGGTATTAATGATAGTACTGCAGCCGCCAACGGTTTTACGGTTGATCCTAATTGTTCAAAATACAATTCAGGCCAACCCTGTTCAGAGTTACCGGTCCCTGTTCCACCAACGCCGGT
>NZ_CAMFHL010000147.1 GCF_945952095.1 uncultured Arsenicibacter sp.
GTCCGTCATGGCGTACACGGCAAAATATGCCAGTGCGTTTTACGGTCCGTTCCGCGATGCCCTCGACTCAGCCCCGCGCTTCGGCGACAAAAAAACGTACCAGATGAACCCTGCCAACAGCCGCGAGGCGTTGATTGAGGCTGATCTGGACCTGGCCGAGGGGGCTGATTTCCTGATGGTGAAGCCTGCTTTGGCTTACCTCGATATTATCAAACTGCTGAATGATCACTATCACCTGCCGATTGCAGCCTATAATGTCAGCGGTGAGTATGCCATGATTAAAGCTGCTGCCCAAAACGGCTGGCTCGACGGGGAACGCGCCATGATGGAGTCATTGATGGCCATGAAGCGCGCCGGTGCCAACGTTATTCTGACCTACTTCGCTAAGGAAGCGGCAGGGGTGTTGGGGGCGTAATATATTGGTGGTTCTGAGTTGCTGGTTGTTCTGAGTTGCTGGTGGTTCTGAATTGCTGGTAGTTCTGAGTTGCTGGTGGTTCTGGATACTGTTTTATATTTTATGTGGTGGCAGGGTTATTCTGAGAGGCAGGATAGCCCTGCCACCATGTTTTTTTACCTGTCACCCTGCCCTGTCTGGCGCCGCATGGCGACCGCTCTTTCACTCTTTAGCCGCTACGCGGCTCACTCTTTCGCTCTTTAAAATGCCCATTCGCTCTTAAATCGGCGCACCTGCGGGACAGGCGGGCGTTTGAATCGTTATAGATAAAAACGGACAGCAAGTGGGTATGGCAGAGGAGGCAAAAAGGCAACCGGTACGGAAAGGGAGCACCCGGAAAAAGATAGATCCGGAACCCGCAATGGCTGAACAAGCCGTAAAGCCCGGCCTGCTTACCGTCGACCGGCAATCGGTTCAGTTTCCGGTAACCCGGCAGGGGGCATGGACCGAGCAGACGATCTCCGTTGCCCAGCACTATGCCGACACGCCGGTGTCCCTGACATTCGACACGCCCGATGCGTTTTCGTTTGTGATTCCGCCCGATGACCGGCTGCTGCCCGCCATCGGCTTTGTGCCGGCACCGGCTGAAACTAAGCTGCGCATCCGTTTTTCGCCCCGAAAGCCCGGCACAACCACGGCCCGGCTGATTATCCAGACGCCTTATAGCCGCCAACAGGTTGAGCTGACCGGCCACAGTCCTGCGCCGTTTGCGGTTAAGTGGCGGCTGCTGGCGGGCATTGGCTTTGGGATTGCCGGTCTGGTTATCGGCTACCAGAACCGCTGCCGGATTTCGCCGGTACTATGCCCCGATATGCAGCTGCCTGCTGCGGTTGAGATACGGGCAGATACGCTGCTCTGGGAGCTGCCCGCACCTGTCCGCACCCCCGCACCGGACACGTTACTCAGCGCGGATGTTCCGCCGGTTGATACCCTGACCACTGTCGACGCTCCTCCGCCTCCGGCGCCTGTTATCCGTCGTCCGCAATTGGCGGCAACCCCGGATACAATAAGGCCGCATGTCCCTAAGCCATTGACCAACCTGTCGGTTATGGCTCCTTCGCCGGTTGAACTGAATAAAAGCCCGAAGCCAGCACCGGTAAAACCTCGGCCGGTGACGGCAGAGAGTGACCTGGAGCGGGAGCTTAACGGCGATGTTAACCATTGATATTCTTTAATTTACGTACGTATGAAACGTTTTCTTTTCGGATTTATCTGGCTGTTTGTCCCGGTAGCCGCTACGCTGGCGCAGGATGCCCGTAACGTGCCGCAAGCCATTCAATATATCAAACTGGCCGGTACCCTGCGCGAACTGGACAAGCTGTCGGAGGCGATTGATCTGCTGGAGCGGGCTTTGCCGGCCGTGCGGACCAACGATGTGTACTGGGGCGCGGTGGCCTACGAGCAACTGGGACTGGCCTACAAAGACCAGAAAAATCCGGAGAAGGCAGCTTATTACCTTGAGGTTGCCCGCAGCCGGTATGCGAAACTGAATTTCGTGGCCAGTGCCTGGGCGGTCAATGAGCTGATCCGCGATGTGTCGGGGAAGAATTTTTATGCCGGTATTCAGATCAGTCCGTCGGAGGTGAAACTGGGTATTTACAAAACCCGCTATGAAACCGATTTTTACGAAAAGGAAATCAAGCTAAAAGTCGATGTGCCCAGCTCGCCGCTGCTGACGGATGCCTCGACGTCGTTCCGGAACCGGCAGGATGCACTGAAGGTGTGTTTTGATACGATCCGGAAATACAATATTCCGAATGAGCGGGTATTTATTGCGTTCAGCAGCGAGATGAATCAGATTCCGGATAGTAAAAAGCGCTTGTATGATCGCCTGATTGATGCCCTGCCGATCGGCGGGTTGCGGATTGATACGTCGATTACGGTAAACCGCGAAGCTGAGTTGTTTACGACGGGAGCCATTCCGCGCAAAGTCTGGCCGACCACATCGGCCCTGGCGATTAACGACAATTACACCGTTGGCGGTTACTTCGATTCGCAGCCTGATCCGAAAAGTACGGGCAGTGCGCAGAAAACGTTTTATGGCCTGAGCATTCCGGTGGGGACGAACGGGCTGGTCAGTCAGATCGAAAGCCGCAAAACGCTGACGATGGATGCGTTCCGCCGCGAGGCCCCGCGTGTTATTGCGGCCATTGCCGATTCAACAGTACGTCCGCGGCTGAGCCGGCAGCAGGCGGGTTTGCAGGGGCGGCAGACGGTTGGCGTCGGGGGCGACATTGCGCTGGCCGTCGTGACATATTTGTATCCCGACAAAGCTGACCTGACCGCCGTGCCGCTTTCAGTAGAGGATATTCAGCGGTTTAAAAAGCTGGTGATGAGCGACTACGGTGCCATAAACCAGCCTGATTTACAGGCGGTAAAAGATCCTGTTGCCCGTGAGCGCGCCGGACGCGACCTGGCCAATGTGCAGTCGATGCTGACCGAGAAGCAACTGATTGCCGGTACGCTCTGGCTGGAGGCGCTGATGCAGGCCTACACCGCTACAACGGGCCCGAAGCGGTTTGTCTTTGTCCGTAACGCCGACATCGGCTGGGTAACCGGCAAGTTTCTGGAAACCATCAGCGGAGAGTATGAACAGACAATCGCCAAAGGAGACTATTACACGCGGTAGCCATCACAGCCGCCCGTGAATCACTTCCACCGGCAGGACGCCTTTTACGTCATACACCAAATGACCCAGCTGCGGCAGCCTGGCCGAAAACTCAGGGGTCAGGAAGGGCTGGTGAGCAACGGCCAGCACCACGACATCATATACCATGTCTGACGGCAGGTCGGGGAGCAGGGTAATCGCATAGGTGCGTGCCACATCATCGGGGTGGGCGAGGGGATCGTACACATCGGTTTGTACGCCGAACTCCCCTAGCTCCTGCACCACGTCGGGGACGCGCGAGTTGCGGATGTCGGCCCAGTTTTCCTTAAACGTAATGCCCAGCACCAGTGCCCGCGCCTGATGCAGGGGCCGGTTGTGCCGGATCAGGAGTTTTACAATCTTATTGGCTACTACCACACCCATATTGTCGTTGATGCGGCGGCCGGCCAGGATCACTTCGGGGTGATAACCCAGCGACTCGGCTTTGTAGGTCAGGTAATACGGATCGACGCCGATGCAGTGACCACCCACCAGTCCGGGCTGGAAGGGCAAAAAATTCCACTTGGTATTGGCTGCTTCCAGTACGGTCCGGGTGTCGAGGCCCATCCGGTCGAAAATCAGCGCCAGTTCGTTGACAAACGCTATGTTAATGTCGCGCTGACAGTTTTCAATGACTTTGGCCGCTTCGGCTACCCGGATTGAGGGGGCGCGGTAAGTGCCCGCCGTGATGACGGACGCATACAGCTGATCTACCCGTTCGGCAACGGAAGGGGTGGAGCCGGACGTAACTTTGCGGGTGTTGGTCAGCGTATGGTGTTTGTCGCCCGGATTGATGCGCTCGGGCGAATACCCGCAGAAGAAGTCCACATTATACCGGAGCCCCGACAATGATTCCAGTACCGGCACGCAGTCTTCTTCCGTGCAGCCGGGGTAAACCGTTGATTCATAGATAACAAGATCGCCTTGTTTTAACAAACTGGCAACCGTTCGGGTGGCCGTCAGAATCGGGCGCAGGTCGGGCCGGCGGTGGCTGTCAATCGGAGAGGGAACCGTGACAATAAAGATGGTACAGTTGGCCAGGTCACCGGGAGAGCCGGTAAAGGACAGCCCCTGACTTGCGGCGAGTTCTGCGGCTGTAAAATCACCGTTCCGGTCCTGATGCTGTTGCAGGGCAGCAATGCGGCCGGGATCAATGTCGAAACCCAGTACGCGGTATTTTTGTCCGAACGCAACGGCTAGCGGCAGGCCTACGTAGCCGAGGCCGAGAATGGCAATCTGAGGAGCATCCTGCATCATTAATCCGGAAAAAAGCCCGTACCTGCACCGAAAAAACAGGACGCACAGGTATCGGAAATGCAAAGGTAAAGCCAATCTGAACAAGCATAAACAGGAATAAATTCCGAATGTTGATGAATAAGGCCGCTGACAAACCGCAAATCGGTTTGAGTAAGCCCAATTTATCTATAACTTTGCCGCATCTTTTATCAACCGGCTTAATATGCAGCCCACGCAGCAAGTATCAATACCGGAACTTATTCAGCAAGTACCGCTCAACTATTACCTGATCGTTAGCACAGCGCTATTTGTCATCGGAATCATCGGCGTACTGACCCGGCGTAACGCCATTATTATCTTCATGTCGATTGAGCTTATGCTCAATGCCGTCAATCTGCTGTTAATTGCCTTTTCGTCGTATCGATCCGATTCGGCAGGGCAGGTTTTCGTCTTTTTCATCATGGCTGTGGCCGCTGCCGAAGTTGCGGTAGGGTTGGCCATCATCGTGATGATCTACCGGAATATCCGCTCGATTGATGTCGGATTGCTGAATAAACTCAAATGGTAAAACTGGTTTAGGAGCTTTCACGGGCAAAGATCGCTGGCCGATCGGCGCCGGGAGAATGTTCCGCAAACGTCAAACGTTGAATTCAAGTACATGCAGACAGACCTACTCTGTAGTTTAATTCCGCTGTTCCCACTCATTGGTTTTGCCATCAACGGCCTGGGCTTCCGCAAGGTGCCCACAAGCCTGGTTGGGGCCATCAGCTCGGCAGCCGCGCTCGCTTCCTTCGCCGTAACGCTGATGTTGTTCAGCGGCTTCAGCGGGCAACCCATTAAAGCCACCTTATTCGACTGGATCAGTGTCGGTAGCTTACACATCAACTTCTCGTTCCAGATTGATCAGCTTTCCCTGCTGATGCTCCTGATTGTGACGGGCGTTGGGTCGCTGATTCACATTTATTCAATCGGCTACATGAAGCACGATGAAGGCTTCGGCAAGTTCATGGCATTCCTGAACCTGTTCCTGTTCTTCATGTTGCTGCTGGTGACGGGCTCTAACTACGTCATCATGTTCATCGGCTGGGAAGGGGTAGGGTTGTGTTCATACCTGCTCATCGGTTTCTGGAATAAAAACGTCAACTATAACAACGCTGCCCGCAAAGCCTTCGTCATGAACCGTATCGGTGACCTTGGTTTTCTGCTGGGTATCTTTTTGTTAATCACCACGTTCGGCTCGGTTGAATACACCGACATTTTCGAACAGGCGACGCGGTTCGCGGTGGGCGACAAGATGATTCTGGCCATTACCCTGCTGCTGTTTGTCGGCGCTATGGGTAAGTCGGCACAGATTCCGCTCTACACCTGGCTGCCGGATGCGATGGCCGGTCCGACACCGGTATCGGCCCTGATCCACGCGGCAACGATGGTGACGGCGGGGATCTACATGATCGTCCGGTCGAACGTGTTGTACACCCTGTCGCCGGTAACGCTCGAAATCATTGGCTTTATTGCCATCGCCACGGCCATTCTGGCGGCGTCGATCGGTCTGTTGCAGAACGATATCAAGAAAGTACTGGCTTACTCGACTGTTTCGCAGCTGGGTTATATGTTCCTCGGCCTGAGCGTAGCGGCCTACACGTCGGGTATGTTCCACGTAATTACGCACGCGTTCTTTAAAGCCCTGTTGTTCCTCGGTGCCGGTAGCGTCATCCACGCCATGTCCGACGAACAGGATATCCGCAAAATGGGCGGCCTGCGCAAACACCTGCCGGTTACGTTTATCACCTTCCTGCTGGGTACCATCGCTATTGCCGGTATTCCGCCGTTTGCCGGTTTCTTCTCGAAAGACGAAATTCTGGCCCACGTATTCCTGCATAACAAAGCCCTGTGGGCATTGGGTCTGGTTGGTTCAGCCATGACCTCGTTCTATATGTTCCGGCTTTTATTCCTGACGTTCTTCGGTGAATTCCGTGGTACTCAGGAACAGCACCATCACCTCCACGAGTCACCGGCGACGATGACGCTGCCTCTGATTGTTCTGGCCGTATTGTCAGTTATCGGCGGTTTGCTGAACCTGCCTGGCGGTGGCTGGCTGACCCACTTCATGGAACCTCTGTTTGCCGGTTCGGCACAAGTGAATCCGGAAGCATTCGGTCACGAAATCGACCACGGTACCGAGTATATGCTGATGGGTATTTCAACGGCAGTCGCCATTGGCTCAGCCATTGCCGCCTACGTGGTTTACATCAGCCGCAACGCTGTACCGGCTCCTGAATCAGCGGAGCGGTCAGGTATCGCCAAACTGGTGTACAACAAATACTTCGTGGACGAACTGTACGAAGTGGCTATTGTTCGTCCGATCCGTGCTCTCGGTGATCTGCTGTACAATGCCGGTGAGTTTATCATCGACGGTATTGTCAACGCTGTTGCCTGGCTGGTACGGGCCGCGTCGGCGCAGCTGCGGTTACTGCAGTCGGGGTCAATCGGCTTCTATGTTTTTGCGATGGTATTCAGTATTGCGGTCATCGTGATTGTTCGGTTCTTTGTTCGGTTCTAAAAGGAGGTTATGGCCGGCACTCCTGCGATATGGGAGCCGGCGGCCATAGAGAGGAAACTTAACCTATATGCTTACGCTTTCACTTATACTACTACCGGTTGTAGCGGCCACGTTGCTACTGCTGATCAAGAGCCCTGCGGTCAAAACGCTTGCCCTGGGAGCAGCCCTGGTTGAGCTGGCATTAGCAGCCTACGCCTTTGCTACGTTCAAGGCCGATGCGCAGATGCAGTTTGAATTTGATTACCCGTGGATCGCCAGTGCCGGTATCCGGTTCAGCGGCGGTATTGACGGTATCAGCGTATTGCTGGTGCTGCTGACCGGGTTACTGACACCACTCATTGTCTTATCGGCCTTCGGGCGTGACTATGACCGTCCATCGACGTTCTACTCGCTGATTCTGTACATGCAGGCGGCACTGATGGGGGTATTCACCGCCCGCGATGCGTTCCTGTTCTACCTCTTTTTCGAAGCGGCCCTCATTCCGGTTTATTTTCTGGCGGCTATGTGGGGCGGCGAAAAGCGGATTGCCGTTACGTTCAAGTTCTTTATTTATACCATCTTCGGTAGCTTGTTCATGCTGGTGGCGCTGGTGTATCTGTATTACCAGACCGGCGTGCCGGGCAAACCAGGCGTTCACTCGTCGGCCATCGTTGATTTTTACAACCTCAACCTGACTCCTGCCGCGCAGGGTTGGGTGTTCTGGGCATTCTTTGTTGCCTTTGCCATTAAAATGCCGGTGTTCCCGTTCCACACATGGCAGCCGGATACCTACGTAGAGTCACCGACACCGGCGACAATGCTGCTATCGGGCATCATGCTGAAAATGGGGGTTTACGGCCTGATCCGGTTCCTGCTGCCGATTGTACCGGTTGGGCTTGATACCTGGGGTACGCTGGCGACCACGTTATCCGTAATTGGTATTGTCTACGGGTCAATCATTGCCATTCGTCAGCGCGATATGAAGCGTCTGATTGCCTATTCATCGTTTGCACACGTGGGCCTGATGGCTGCCGGTGTGTTCTCGCAGACGGCAAACGGCTTGCAGGGCGCCCTGATTCAGATGCTGGCACACGGCATCAACGTAGTGGGTCTTTTCTTCGTTGCCGAAATCATTTTCGGCCGCACCAACAGCCGGTTCCTCGATCAGCTGGGTGGTATTACGCGTACAACGCCAAAACTGACCGTTTACTTCATGATTCTGCTGCTTGGTTCAGTGGCCCTGCCATTGACCAACGGCTTTGTGGGTGAGTTTCTGTTACTGAACGGCGTTTTTGCCTATAACAACTGGTTAGGTGCTGTGGCCGGCTTAACCATCATTCTGGGTGCTGTTTATATGCTGCGGATGTTCCAGAAGTCGATGTTCGGACCAACATCGGCGCGTACGGAAACATTCGATGATCTGAGCGGTGCCGAAAGCTGGGTGTTGCTGCCGCTGGCCGTAATGGTTTTCTGGATCGGGATCTATCCGAACTCGTTCCTGAAAGTGACAGAACCTGCTGTAATGAATTTGTTGCAATACGTTGTAAAATAACGACTAAAGAAATGCTACCCATTATCCTATTATCGGTTTTCGGAATTGTCCTGCTCTTCATGGGGTTTCTGAAGTCCAAAGTATTGTTACTGCCGGCAACACTGGTGTTTATCCTGGCTGCACTGGCGACCACGTTCACGGACTGGGGGAAAACGTACCTCTACTTCCAGAACATGCTGCTGACCAACAACCTCGCGATTATGTTTACGACAATCGTGTTGTTATCGGCGTTCATGGTCGTGGCGCTGTCGAATAGCTTTATTGAAGACGAACAGGCACAGCCTGCCGAATATTACGCCCTGCTGCTGTTCTCGCTGGTCGGCGCAATTATGATGATCAGCTTCGAAAACCTGATCATGCTGTTCGTCGGCGTTGAAATTCTGTCGGTGGCCATGTACGTGCTGGCGGGTAGCGACAAGCACAGCCCGCGTTCGAACGAAGCCGCGCTGAAGTACTTCCTGATGGGGGCTTTTGCGACCGGTATTATGCTGTTCGGGATTGCGCTGTTATACGGCGCCACCGGCACGTTTGTCGTTTCGGGCATTAAATCCTACGTGTACACAAACTCATACGGTGTATCGCTGTTGCTGTACATGGGTATTCTGCTGCTGCTGATCGGTATGTTGTTCAAGGTATCGGCCGCTCCGTTCCACTTCTGGACGCCGGACGTGTACGACGGAACACCGAGCCTCTTCACGGCATTTATGTCAACAGTCGTAAAAACAGCCGGTTTTGCGGCCCTATTCCGCGTGCTGTCGGTATCATTTGTTGGTGTTTACTCGTTCTGGTGGGCAATTCTGGCGGCACTGACCTGCCTGACCCTGCTGATCGGTAACGTAACGGCAGTATACCAGAACAGCTTTAAGCGGATGATGGCTTACTCCAGTATTTCGCACGCCGGTTACCTGTTAATCGGTCTGACAGCTCTGGGGACACAAACCAAACAGGCCTTGGTATTCTATTCGCTGGCTTACTCACTGGCTACGATTTCAGCCTTCGGCGTATTGCTGGTCGTATCGCGTCAGCGTCAGGATGAAAACGGAATAAATGAGAACTTTGATGCCTTCAACGGGCTGGCGCGGCAGAATCCGCTGCTTGGCTTCGTGATGGCGGTTTCGATGTTATCGCTGGCGGGTATTCCGCTGACTGCCGGTTTCTGGGGCAAGTTCATGATTTTCACTACGGCGGCCGATAAAGGTATTTTCTGGATACTGGTATTTGCCGTCCTGATGTCGACGGTAGGTATCTATTATTACTTCCGGGTAATCATTGCCATGTATTTCCGCGAAGGTGCCGGTGAGCCGGTTAAAGTAGCTCCGTTCTACCGGTATGTACTGATTGCCGCCACTATTTTAACCTTAGTGTTAGGTCTGGCACCCGGTTTGCTGGATGGATTAGTATAAGTAAGAATGACGTAAATGAGTCTTCTACAGAAAGAATAGATTCATCCGGGGTCAGGTTCTGGTACGACAACTACTTGTCTGGCAGCCTGACCCCGGGTTTGTTTTAGTAAGTTGATAACCAGACAGCAAGTTACGGGCCGTGAACGTGAGTACTGTACCAGCAACGAAACGAAAGGGATATAAGGACTTTATCGCCTATTTTTTTACCGCCATTCTAGGCGCACTGATTAATTTTTTCAGCCAGATCGGCTACCGTGAACTGATCGGCCTGAGCTTTGCAACCAGCGTATTTCTGGGCTACGTAACAGCGATGGTGCTGACCTTTGCCCCGACGAAAAACTTTGCGTTCGACGCAAAGAAAACCGACAACGCAGGACGGGAGTTCGTCAAGTATGTCGGCATTGCACTGGTAGCACTGGCCGTGCAGGTGTACTCCTCAGAAATTACCCTGAAACAGATTGCCAATCCGTTTTTCCCGGAAACGTCAGCGTTTGCCAGGGAAAAAGCCTCGCACGTTGTCGGCATGGGGTTAAGCTTTCTGGCCAACTTTTTCGGCCACCGGTTACTGACCTTCCGGAGTACAGGCTTCTATGACCGGATCAAAGCTAAAAAACGAAGCGAAAATTAGATTTTTCTTATATCTGAAAAGCCTGGTCTGTCTGTAGGAAATAGAACTATATAAGGGTTTACAGCCGAATCACAAAAAATATAGACTCAAATTATTGTATTTTTCTGGAGAAGCCTATATTTGCGACCGGAACCATAAATTACCACTAAAAGAGCATGAAAAAAGTTATCGCTTTATTGTTCGTAGGTACAATGATTACCTTCGCTGCTTGCCAGAGCAAGCCTAAAACTGAAGAAGCTGCTGTTGATTCAACTGCTACAATGACAACTGACTCAGCTACGGTTGATACAACGGCTACAACGGCAACTGACTCAGCTGCTGTTGCTCCTGCAGACTCAGCGAAGTAATTTGCCGCGGACAACCGCGCTCTCTACTTCAAGGAAAAAGCTCTATATTTATAGAGCTTTTTCTGTTTTAAAACGAGTCTACATGGATCTATTAGCAAAGTATTTGCCGGCAGAAGCGGTATCGTACTGTCAGAACCTGTGGCAACACTATGCTTTTCAACTCAGGATCGTCCGGGCCCGCAAAACCAAACTCGGCGATTTCAGAGCCCTTGCTCCGGGGCAGTTACAGATTTCAGTAAATGCCGACCTCAATCCCTTCGCTTTTCTGATTACCTACATTCACGAAGTTGCTCACGCCGATGTGTATGTTTCGCATACGACCCGCCGGCTGCGTGCGATGAAGCCCCATGGCCCCGTCTGGCAGCAGGCTTTCCAGCGGCTCATGCAGCCTCTACTGACGGAGCAGGTGTTTCCGGCCGCTATTCTGGCCCCGTTGCGGATATATATGCAGGCGCCGGCGGCATCCAGTCATGCCAGTCCTGCCTTGGTGCAGGCCCTCCGCCTGGCCGATCCGGTACGCCATAATGAGCTGAACCCGCATAACCGGTTGCTGTCCCTGCATGAGCTGGCAGAGGGCGAATTATTTCAATTCCGCGAAAAGACCTACCAGCGGGGTACGTTACGGCGCACCCGCGTCGTTTGTAAAGAAATAAGTTCATCAAAATCTTACGCAATCCTGGCTCATGCCCTGGTGGAAAAATGTGAATAGGTGGGGGCTGTTAACCGGTTTGCTGCTCCTGTGGGGCGGTCTGACGCAGGCACAGACTGTACTCAAATCAGGTAGCTGGATCAAAATAGGGGTAACCACTACGGGTGTTCACCGGCTCACCGCCGATATGCTCGCCAAAGCCAATCCGGCGTTTGCTGCTGCCGATCCGCGCCGGCTGCGGTTGTATGGTAACGGAGGTGCTGCATTGCCCCAAGCAAACGCGGCGAAACGGGCCGTTGATCTCACTGAAAATGCCATCATGGTATCGGGAGAAGACGATGGCAGGCTGGATGCCGGCGATGCGGTTCTGTTTTTCGGTCAGAGCCCGCACGTGATCCGCTTCGACTCAGTAACTAACCGCTTAACGCACCGGATTAATCCCTACAGCGATACAACCTTTTATTTCCTGACCATCGGTGACGCGGCCGGTCTGCGGATACAACCCAAACCGTCGGCCTCCCTGAGCGGTGCTGCCATGACCACGTTCGACGATTATCAGTTTCATGAGCAAGAGCTGACCAGTATTGCCAAAACGGGGCGTGAGTGGATGGGCGAGTACCTTGGCGTAAATACAACCCTGGCAGTATCGTTCAATGTGCCGGGACTGGTGCCTGCAACCCCGCTGCTGGTTACCTCGTCGGTGGTAGCCAATGCCGTTGTGCCGACGTCTTTCTCATGGCAACTTAACGGGCAGCCACTCGGCAGGCAGCCGGTTAATGCCCTGTCCGGCTATAAATACGACTATCAGGGGCTGGAAAGCCGGCAGACCTTTACCACAAGCACAACCCTCGCAACCGGTACCCTGCCGTTTGTACTGACATTCGATAAAAACGGCCAGACCGGCTCACAGGGCTACCTGAATTTCCTGGCAGTACAATACCGACGCGACCTGCGCTGGTATGAGCAGCCGGTCATTGCCCGGCTACCGGCAGGCCGCTACAGCAGTAAGCAAGCGGCAACGGCCAGTAGACTCTGGGATATTACCGATCCGCTGAAACCGGCCGCGCAGGCGTTTACCAATAGCGGCGGAGAGGCAGCCTGGGCGTCGGCTACGGCAGGCACTTACCTGTTGTTTACCGAGAGTCAGGCTATTGCACCGGTCAGTGTCAGGCCGATTGCGAATCAACAGGTGCGCGGCCAGGCAACCCCCGATCTGCTCATCATCACGGCGCCTGGCTGGAAGACCGAAGCCGACCGGCTGGCTGCTTTCCGGCGCAGCAGCACTGGTTTAGACGTACTCGTGCTGACCACGCAGCAGGTATTCAACGAATTTGGCTCCGGTCAGGCCGACCCGACCGCGATCCGCGATGCAGTCCGGTACTTTTACCGGCAGCAGACCGGCAAGCTGAAATTTCTGCTGCTGGTGGGGAATTCAACCTACGACTACCGGAACATCATGGGCATGCAAACGGCCGTGCAGCAATGGAACACAGTACCGGTCTACGAAAGCCGTGAGTCATTCCATCCGGTAGATGGTTTTTCTTCGGATGATTATTTCGGGTTCATGAAAGAAACCGACGGCGAATGGGCCGAAACGGAAGCGGGTGATCAGTTGCTGGATATAGGCGTAGGCCGCTTGCCGGTGCGTTCGCTGGAAGATGCCCGGACCGTAGTCGATAAGCTGATCCGGTACGATTCCGACAAGACGCTGGCCGGTGAATGGCAGAGCCGCTTAACGTTGGTGGCCGACGACGGGGACATAAATATTCACCAGTCTGACGCCGATTTTTTTGCCCGCTATGTTGAAACAGAGGCCCCCGCTTACCGCCCTGAGCGCCTGCTGCTGGACGCGTTTCCGCAGGAGGTAACGGCTACCGGACAGAAAGCGCCCCTCATGAATAAAGCCATTGACGAGGCGGTTACCGACGGTCGGCTGATCATCAATTACACCGGCCACGGCGGTGAGTCGGGTTGGGCCGAGGAGCAGATTCTGACCTTACAGGATATTTTCAGCTGGCGAAACCGCCGGTTGCCGCTTTTTGTGACCGGTACCTGCGAATTCGGCCGCTACGATGATCCGAACGTACGGTCGGGTGCCGAACTGGCGCTGACGAGCCGCCTTGGTGGAGCCATTGCCTTACTGACAACGACCCGCCCTGTTGCCGCCAATACGAACTTTCTGTTGAACCAGGCATTTTATCAGTCGGTGTTTGCGCCCGTAAACGGGCAGATGCCACGCCTGGGCGATGTCCTGCGCCTGACCAAAAACAAAAGCCTCAGCGGTAGCCGGAACCGCAATTTCAGCCTGCTGGGCGACCCGTCGATGCGGCTGGCCTATCCGAAGGCGACGGTAGCCGTGACGAAAATCAATAGCCGGACCGTAACCGCCGGAAAGGCCGATACGCTGCGTGCCCTGCAAACGGTATCGCTCGAAGGACAGATTCAGGACCCGCAGTCGGGGAGTCTGCTGGCCGATTTTTCCGGTATGCTGAAAGTATCTCTCTATGATAAGGCTGTAAACCAGACCACAAAGGGAACGGAGAGTTCGCCGATGACCTACAAGGTGTTTAACAGTCTGGTTTATGCCGGTCAGGTGGCGGTAAAACAAGGGCGGTTCAGCATCCGGTTTACCGTGCCGAAAGACATTGATTACCAGTTCGGCCCCGGTCGGTTGGTGGCCTATGCGATCCGGTCGGACAGTCTGATGGATGCTGCCGGTAGTCTGTCTCAGTTAATTATTGGCGGCAGTACAACCGTCGATGCCATCGACCGGCAGGCTCCGGCGGTGCAGCTGACGCTGAATAATGCCGTGTCGGCTGAAACACCGGTGCGGGTTGCCGGTCCGGACGTAACGGTGCGGGTGCAGCTGACCGATAATGTAGGTATTAATCTGGCCCGTAACGGATTAGGCCATGAACTGACGGCCCGGCTGAACGATACCACGCTGGTTATTCTGAATGATTATTACGTGGCCACGACCGACGACGGCACGAAGGGAGAAGTGCAGTACACATTCCGGAATTTACCGTCCGGTACCTATACGCTGCGGGTAAAAGCCTGGGATGTCAACAATAATTCAGGAGAGGGCACGTTGACGTTTAGGGTATCGGATAAGCCTGGTCTGGCCGTTACAAGCCTTACCGCCTATCCGAATCCGGTTGTTCAGCAGGCCACCATTCAACTGACGCACAACCGCCCGGGCGATGCGCTCGACTGGACCGTACAGGTGCTGGATGTCAGCGGCCGCGTGCTTACAGAGCAGACCGGCAACTGTACGGACTGCCCCGCGACGGTGCCGGTTGCCGACTGGGCAGGACGGGTTGCCAACGGAGCTGTATTGCCCAACGGCCTGTATATTTACCGGCTTCAGGTTCGCTCCGTGAGTGATGGAACCGAAGCGAAAGGAGCCGGCAGGGTCTTTTTGAGCCGTTGAATGCCGCCACAAGCCCGGAATACTTTTTTATTACCAACGAATCGTCGTAATTTTGAGCGTTCAGTATAAAGCGGCACGCTGAGCTACTGACCTTTACAAACATCTATCTATGAAGCGCAGCTTTTCCCGCATTACTGGAGCTATCGGCTTTCTGTCTTTTTGTTCACTACTACACACTTCGTCGTTTGCCCAGACAAGTAGTCCGTCAAGTACAACGGGAAGCAACCTGAATGGTCAAACCCTGAATACAGTAACTACAGCGGTTCCGTTTCTGAACTTTACACCGGATGCCCGCAGTGGTGGTCTGGGCGATGCCGGCGGTGCCTTGCGGGATGCCGACGCGAATGCTATCTTCTGGAACCCGTCGAAGCTGGTCTTTGCGGAAAAAAGCGCCGGCGCTTCAATTTCCTATACGCCGTGGCTGCGTGACCTGATCGGTGATATGTATTACACCTACATTACCGGCTACAAGAAGGTGGGTAAGAATCAGGTTTTCGGGGCTTCACTGATGTATTTTGACCTTGGAACGATTGAGTTTACGACCAGTCAGGGCCTGTCGTCCGGAACGTTCAATTCACGGGAATATGCCTTCACTGCCTCCTATTCACGGCAGCTGTCGAAAAACTTTTCGATGGGGTTAAACCTGCGTTATCTCAACTCAAACCTTGCCGGTGCCTATAACCTGAACGGTACACAAATCAAACCGGGCGGTACGGCGGCGGCTGATATCAGTGCTTATTACCAGACTGAAGTCCGTGACAACGTGACGGGTAAAGGTCTTGGCTGGACGTTTGGCGGTATGATCTCCAATATCGGTGGTAAAATCAGCTAC
Source organism: uncultured Arsenicibacter sp. (assembly GCF_945952095.1). GTDB lineage: Bacteria > Bacteroidota > Bacteroidia > Cytophagales > Spirosomataceae > Arsenicibacter. Next base: position 15,721 of record NZ_CAMFHL010000147.1, read on the forward strand.
GGTAGTCCGGAGCGTTACTTTATCCCGACGAACCTGCGTCTGGGTGGTTCCGTAACGTACTACTCTGACTTGTTTAACAAGTTTAACTTTGTGTTAGACCTGAATAAGCTGATGGTGCCGACACCACCTGTTAACCCGAACCAATCACCTGTTGCGTCGATTTTCGCCTCGTTTGCGGATGCACCGGGCGGTTTCAGCGAGGAACTCAAAGAAATTAACGTGGCAACCGGTGTCGAATACTGGTATAATAACCAGTTTGCGGTGCGGGTTGGTTACCACGGCGAATCGAAACTGAAAGGGGGCCGTAACTACTTTACGGCCGGTATCGGGTTACGCTTACAAGAGCGCTATGGCATTGACTTCTCATATGTTATGCCGACCGGCCGTCAAAGCCCGCTGTCAAATACATTCCGTATCTCCCTGCTGATCGACCTGACCAAGAGCGCCCGGGCGGCAGCAGAGGATGACGCCGACGAAGCTGACGATACAAACAACTAGTCAGTTTTATTGCTTTATTTGTCCGGAAAATGGCATTTCATTCAGGAATGCCATTTTTTGTATTATTCATTTCCGTACCTGAAGAGTAATTATGGTTTTAGATCGTACTCAGGCCCCCGGGTTTCAGGCAGTAAGCGAGATTCGGTTACCCGCCTATGAGACCTTTACCCTTGATAATAACGTACCTGTTTACCTGATTTCGGTAATGCAGCAACCGGTTGTCCGGCTGGAGATTATTCTGGATGCCGGGTCATGGTATGAACAGACCCCGTCAGCCGCCTTTTTTGCTGTCAAAATGCTGACAGAAGGCACAAAAACGCGTACATCGGCCGAAATCAGCGAGTATCTCGACAATTTCGGGGCTTTTCTGGAACTGAACAGCGGCCCTGACCGCGCCAGTATTGTCGTTTACTGCCTGACAAAATACCTCGGGCAGATACTGACGCTGATGCAGGAAGTGCTGACTGAACCGGTTTTCCCGGAAAAGGAACTCGAAGACCTGCGGAACATTACGCTGCAGAACCTGCGGGTGAGCTTTGAGAAAAACGCCTACATTGCCGGTGTCCGGATGCGTGAAAAGCTGTTCGGTAATAAACACCCATATGGGCGGATGCAGCAACCGGCCGCCGTGGAGGCTATTACCCGTGCTGATGTGGCCGGCTTTTTCGAAAACACCATCCGTAACCGGCCCTTCAGGGTGCTGCTGGCTGGCCACGCTACACCCCTTGAGGTAGAGATGGTTAACAAGGCGCTGGGTCAGATCCCTACGTCAGTGCCGGTTGCGTTGCGGCAGGATTTTGTGCCGGCGCCGGATACCGCTGCCCTGACGGTCGATAAGGCAGCGAGTGTACAGTCGTCGGTGCGGTTGGGAAGGCTGCTGTTTACCCGTGAGCATCCCGATTTTATAAAGATGCTGGTGACAAATGAGGTGTTCGGCGGCTACTTCGGTTCCCGGCTGATGAAAAACATCCGCGAGGATAAGGGCTTTACCTACGGTATTTCATCGAGCCTGATTTCCTTCCGTCATGAAGGCTTTTTTACGCTCGGCACCGATGTAAAAAAGGAAAATACGCAGCAGACGCTCGACGAAGTTGCCAGAGAAGTGCGGATTTTGCAGACAGAACCTGTAACGGAAGATGAACTGGAGACGGTGAAAAACTTCATGGCCGGGGAGTTTGTCGGCTCGCTGAACACGCCGTTTGAAATTGCTGACCGGTACAAGGTTATTTTGCTGGACGGAATGCCCGACGATTTCCTGAACACCTATATTCCGAGGTTACGGTC
>NZ_CAMFHL010000148.1 GCF_945952095.1 uncultured Arsenicibacter sp.
GACCTACGGCGCCGGCAATGTCGGGGTAGCCCTGATCGGTGCTGAGTACGTGAATCCGTTTCTGCCCGAAGACCTGCATACGCGGCTGGGTATCAACATGACCGCTATCAGCATGGTGCTGTTTTTTTACGTGGTTAATATGCTGGGTATCCGCTCCGGTGCCCGTACGCAGAACATCCTGAGCAGCCTGAAAGTGGGGCTGATGCTGGTGCTGTGCCTGGGTATTTTTATGTCGGGCGCTACGGATACAGGATTGATTGATCCGGCCGAAACGGCTGCGGATCGCGGCGCGGCATGGCATTTTTTTGCGAGCCTGATTGCGGTCTTTTACACGTATGGCGGCTATCAGCAGGTACTCAATTTCGGGGCCGATATCAAGGATCCGATCCGGAATACCCCACGGGGAATCATCGGCGGTATGGTGCTGATCATGGCGCTGTATCTGGGACTTAACTACGCCTATTATCACCAGCTGGGTTTTGCCGGACTGACCAATAGTAAGCTGGTGGCAGCCGATCTGGCGCGGGCCATATTCGGCGAATGGGGCGGGAAACTGGCGTCTGTTGCAATTTTTACGTCGGTGCTGGGCTATCTGAATGCCAGCCTGTTGTCGTTGCCACGGGTATACTACGCCATGGCCGACGACGGGATTCTGCCACCGGCTTTCAAACGGGTTAATGCCCGCACACAGACGCAGGAGTTCGCGCTGACGTTTTTACTGGCCATCATGCTGATTTCGCTTTTTTTCCTTGGTACGTTTGAAAAAATTGTGAACTATGTAATGTCGATTGACAGCATTGCGCTGGCGAGTGCGGCGGCCACGCTGTTTATTTTCCGCCGGCGGGTTGCGGGCAACGATACGCATACCGGATACAAGGTTTGGGCCTATCCGGTTATTCCGCTGCTGTTTATCCTGTTTCTGGTGGTTGTGTCGGTCAATGTTGTCATCAGCGACCCGTTGACGGCTGCCGTGGGCTGGGGCCTGTTTCTGAGCGGCTGGCCACTATATTATCTGCTAAAGCGAATCTTTTAACTTATGGACCTTTCATACATCCTGAACGAACTGGGCGAAGAGCGCGCAAACTACTTTAATGCCATTGCGCCGCCGGTTATCCAGTCATCTAACTTTACGTTCCCGAGTGTCGATGCGATGCGCAACGACATGCATTACGAGTACGAAAAGCATTTTTATACCCGCGGCAACAACCCGACCGTTGAGATTCTGCGGAAAAAGCTGGCTGCGCTCGAAGGCGCTGAGGATGCGCTGGTGGTATCGAGCGGCAGCACGGCCATGTCGACCGCCATTCTGGCCAACGTACAGCAGGGGGATCACATCGTTTCGGTGAGTAAACCGTATTCGTGGACTTACCGGCTCATGACTGACTGGTTGCCCCGCTTCGGGGTGACGACCACCTTTGTCGACGGTACTGATCCGGCAAACTTCGAAAACGCCATTCAGCCGAACACGCGGATCATTTACCTCGAATCACCGAACTCATTCACATTTGAGTTGCAGGACCTGGCGGCCGTAGCGGCTATTGCAAAGGCCCGGAAAGCGGCCGGTCAGGAGATTGTGACGATGATTGATAACAGCTACTCGACACCGCTGTATCAGCAGCCCCTTGCGCTGGGCATCGACCTTAGCCTGCATTCGGCATCGAAATACATCGGCGGGCATTCGGACCTGATTGCCGGTGTGATCTGCGGGACAAATGCCATGATGAAGAAGATTTTCCATGCCGAGTACATGACCTTCGGCGGCATCATTTCGCCGCAGAATGCGTGGCTGATGATCCGTGGTTTACGGACACTGGAACTCCGGCTGGAGCGGAGCAGTCAGAGCGCGATGCAGGTGCTGACGTTTCTGGAAAACCACCCGAAAGTAAAGCATGTGTATTTCCCGTTCTCGAAGCTGCACCCGCAGTATGAACTGGCCAAACGCCAGATGAAAGCCTGTGGCGGTTTGCTGACGATTGCGCTGAATACCGATCAGATTGACCGCGTCGATGCGTTTGCCGATGCCTTGCAGCGGTTTCTGCTGGGGGTATCGTGGGGCGGGCATGAATCGCTGGTATTTCCGGCGAGTGTGTCGTTCTCCCGTACAACCGACACGCCGAATGCCAACCCCGATAACTTCAATAAAGTCCGGCTATACATTGGTCTGGAAGACCCTGCGGTGCTGATTGCTGATCTGGCGCAGGCACTGGAGAAGGTCTGAATTTCAGTTTAATAAAAATAATATGGCTTTGAAACGGGACGATTCACTCTGGAAGGGCATTCTTGAAAGTGTCTGTGATGACTTTTTACGATTTATGTTCGCTGAAGCTGAGAATCTTTTTGATTTTCAGCGAGAGTTTGAATTTCTGGATAAGGAGCTGGAAGAACTGTTTCCTTCTGACGAAGGGCAGGCGCCTAAGTTTGTTGATAAGCTGGTAAAGGTTTATACGCAGCAAGGGAAAGAGGAGTGGATACTGATTCATATTGAGGTGCAGGGCTATCGTGACACTGATTTTGCCCGTCGTATGTTTACGTATTTCTATCGTATTCTCGATAAGCATGGTAAGCCGGTAACATCCATTGCGGTTTTTACAGACAGTAACCCTAACTATCATCCAACCGAATATAGCTACGAGTTCCTCGGTACCCGCAACTTGTTTAGTTTTAATACGTATAAAATTATAGAGCAGGATGAAGCTTTACTGCTGGGCAATGAAAATCCGTTTGCTATTGTTGTTCTGACGACCTTGCTCGCGATACAGAAAAAGAAACTGGATGATGAAAACCTGTATGCTTTAAAGTTCTCACTAGCCCGCCGACTGCTTTCGCGACAGTTACCCCGCAAAAAAGTCAGCGATCTGTTGACGTTTTTACAGTATTATGTTCGGTTTGCCGATCCGGCCTATAGTGTTAAATTTGAAGAGTCAATAGCAAGTTTAAGTGATAAATCAGCAACTATGGGTATTCAGGAAATGATTATTGATCGGGCGAGGAAGGAAGGTTTGCAAAAAGGTATAGAGCAGGGTTTAGAAACAGCAAAAACGAGCATTGTGAAAAATCTGATTTTAGCGATGACTGTATCAGATAGTCAGATTGCTGCCATTGCCGAAGTTCCTGTCGCTTTCGTGAAAGAAATACGACAGAAACTCGGCAAATAGCCTTGCTTTACCCCTCTGCCCGTAGTACCTCCAGCGGCGGGCGTACCACCACATCGCGGCTGTTGAGCAGACCGATGATTGTAGTCAGTACGCTGATGATCAGGATAATCAGCAGCAGCGGCACCACATCGGGACGGAACGGCGATTCGAAGACAAAATACGCTAAGGCCCAGCTACCAAAGACTGACAACAGGATGCCTGATAACGCTGCCAGAACACCCAGAAACAGGTATTCAATGGCTGTAATGTTCAGGATCTGGCGGCGGCTGGCCCCGAGCGTCCGCAGCAGGACACTTTCCCTGATCCGCTGGTAGCGGCTGATTACCACTGAACTGCCCAGCACCAGTAAACCGGTGAAAATGCAGAACAGGGCCATAAACCGGATCACAAATGATACTTTGTCGAGCAGTTCGTCTACGGTTTTCAGAATCAGACCAAGGTCAATGGCCGATACATTGGGATAGAGCCGGACCAGATCCCGCTGGAAGGCCGCCGATTGTTTGGTGTCGGCCACGCGGGTCATCAGCACATGGAACTGGGGCGCCTGTTCGAGTACCCCTCCCGGAAAGAGCACCAGAAAGTTGGTTTGCACCCGGTTCCAGTCGATCTGCCGGGTACCGCTGACGATGGTCTGAATCGGAGCCCCCTGCACGTTGAACGTGAGCGTATCGCCTAATTTGAGCTTCAGGCGGGTGAAATAATCCTTTTCCACCGAAATGTGCGGAATACCGTCCTGAAGCGAAGGCGCTTTGCCCGTCATCAGTTTCTCAGAGTCGATGAGCGAATCGCGGTAGGTGACCCGGTATTCGCGGGTGAGGGCTGATTCCGGAATTTTTGACGCCGTATCCTGCCGGATGCTTTCTACTGTCCGTCCGTTGATGTCGGCCAGCCGCATCGTTACCACCGGCACCGACTGAATCACCGGCAGGTTATGCTGTTTCACTAGTTGCAGCACCCCGTTTTTCTGCTCGTTCTGAATGTCGAACAACACCATATTGGGTCGCAGGCTGCCTTCGCTGCCGTTTGCCGAAAACGCCACGCGGCTCAGCAGCAGGTTCTGGGTCAGGTACAGCGTACTGATCAGAAATGCGCCCAACCCGATGGAAATAATCAGAATCAGGGTCTGGTTGTTGGGCCGGTACAGGCTGGCCAGACTCTGCCGCCAGACAAAACTCCACGATACCGGAAAGAATCGTTTAACCGCCCACATCAGCAGTTGCCCCATGCCCGTCAGTACGCCAAAGGCCACGAGCAGACCGGCTGTGAAGCTGAGAGCGGTTTTCCAGCTCATGGTTTGTAAAAAGGAAAAACCGAAAATAAACAGCAGAATCAGCACATAAACACCCCACCGCAGCGGGTCGCGGCCGGTATTGGTTGCGCTTTCGTCGTACCCGGCCCGCAGGGTCAGCAGCGGCGAAACGGTGCGGATGCTCAGCAACGGCAGCAGCGCAAACAAGACCGCTACCAGTAAACCCGTACCGACACCCTGACCGATGGCTACCCACGACAGTGAGGTATCGACGGTGACGGGCAGGAAACTGCCAAACACATCGGGCAGGACGAGCTGAACAACTGAACCCAGCGCGGCCCCCAGCATGGCTCCTACAAAACCCATCAGTGACGTCTGAATGAGGTAGATCAGGAAGGCCTGCCAGCCACTGGTACCGAGGCAACGAAGAATGGCCACCGACGCAATTTTTTCTTTGGCGTACAGGTGTACGGCGCTGGCTACACCCACACATCCGAGCAACAGCGCCACGAACGCTACCAGATTTAGGAACTGGCCGAGGTCTTCAAAGGCGCGGCCGGTCTGCCGTTTCCGTTCGGCCACGGTATCGTAGTTAATGCCTTGTTTGTCGAGGATCGGCTCAAGGCGTTTGACCAGCTTTTCGACGTTGGTTGTATCGGAGAAGCGGTAGTGGAACCGGTAAGACACACGGCTGCCCCGCTGAAGCAGGCCGGTTTCGGGCAGGAGCAGGGCCGGAATAAAGACAGTAGGGGCCACGGTGGTGGCTACGGCCGATTGTCCGGGCGTTTTCAGCACACGGCCTGCTACCAGAAACGACAGGTTACCGACCCTGACCGAGTCGCCGGGTTTGGCACCAAACTGGATGAGCAGGGCATCATCGACCAGGGCAATGCGTTGCCCTTTGGTCATGCCTTGCCGGAAGATATCCGGTGCGTTGGCCGGTTCCGTTTCCCATGCGCCGTAATACGGAAAAGCCCCTTCCAGTCCTTTAACCTGCGCCAGCCGGACGCCGCCGGTACGGGGAAACAGCACCATCGACGCAAATGCTATTTCCGTGCTGCGTTCAGACCCGACCTTATTCAGCAGGGTGGACGAAACCGGTTTGCTGGCCGACAGCGACAGGTCGGATCCCAGCAGTTCGCGGGCCTGATCGTCGATGCTTCGGGCCAGATTGTGGCTGAATGAATTAATGGCAACCAGCGCCGCGATGCCCAGCACAATGGCCGACATAAATAAAAATAACCGGTGACGACTCCGGCGGCTATCCCGCCACGCCATCCGAAAAAGCCATGAGATATTCATATTGTAAAGAGTGAAAGAGCGAATGAGAGAAAGAGTGAATTAAAGCGTGAAAAAGTGAATGAGAGAAAGAGTGGATTAAAGAGTGAAAGGACTGTAACAAAGAATAAAATCGCTCTTTCGCGCTCTGGCCGTTGTTACGGCCCGCTCTTTCGCTCTTTGGTCGCTGTTGCGGCCCACTCTTTCGCTCTTTAACTCACTTGTCCCCCCTTAATCCGGATGACGCGCTGGGTGCGGGCGGCGAGGTCGAGGTCGTGAGTGACGAGAACGAGCGTGGTGCCGGCTTCACGGTTGAGTTCGAACAGCAGGTCGACGACGGTAGCACTGGTATCGGTGTCGAGGTTGCCGGTTGGCTCGTCGGCAAAGAGGATTTTGGGGCGGTTGGCAAAGGCACGGGCAAGGGAGACACGTTGCTGTTCGCCGCCCGAAAGCTGGGTCGGGTAGTGGTGGCCGCGTTTGCCGAGGCCGACGCGTTCCAGCAGTTCGCGGGCGGTTTGTTCGATGCTGCGGCCGTTCTGGCGTCCCTGACCGCTGAGCTCCAGAGGGACCATCACGTTTTCGAGTGCCGTTAAAGTGGGTAACAACTGAAAGTTCTGGAAAATAAAGCCCACGTACTGGTTCCGGACGGCGGCCCGCTGGTCTTCGCTCAGGTTGTCGAGTTGAACGCCGTTGAGGTAAACGCTGCCCGAGGTCGCACGGTCGAGGCCGGCACAAAGACCGAGTAAGGTTGTTTTCCCGCTTCCCGAGGGGCCGACGATGGAAAACGTATCGCCGGCTTCGAGTGAAAAACTGACACTATGTAAAACGGTAAGCGTCTGGCCTCCGCTTTGGTAGGATTTTGTTAGATTGTCGACACGTAAGATGCTCATGGATGATAAAATGGCAGTGCCGGCAAGGCAATGCGAACGATGATCTGTTGGGTAACACCGATTTGGTCCGGATTCTTTCCATCTTTGCCGGAAAATCGGATGAATGGACCAAAAGAACTGTTAAAGGGTAAAACCTCTGTTTAATTTCGTTGTTCAGATAAGAAAACTAATGATTTTTATGCGAAACAAAGCGATGCCATATCTTCGTTGGAAACAGGTAGTTAGCGGGTTAACCGGTGCAGCACTAGTGTGTACGTTGCTGGCTGGCTGTAACTCTAAATCATCGGGCGACGCGGAGACTGCTTCCGGTGAGAAACAGGCATCGACACCGGCCGCTACATCGGCGGCGGCAGCGGCTAAAAAGGTAATCGTGTTTTACGGAAACAGTCTGGCGGCGGGTTATGGCCTTGACCCTTCGCAGGCATTTCCGGCCCTGATCGGTAAACGGATTGATTCACTCGGCCTGCCGTATAAAGTAGTCAACGCCGGTCTGAGCGGGGAAACCTCGGCAGGCGGCAAGAGCCGGATCAGCTGGGTACTGCGTCAGCCGGCCGATATTTTTGTACTTGAACTGGGCGGTAATGACGGACTGCGCGGTCTGCCGCTTACGTCAACGCGGGAGAATCTACAGGCCATTATGGACACCGTGCGTCGTAAAAATCCGGAAGCGACGATTGTCATTGCCGGCATGCAGATTCCGCCCAATCTCGGTACGACGTATACCAAAGAGTTTCGTGAACTTTTTAAGCAGCTGGCCGACAAGAATAAGGCCATCCTGATACCGTTCCTGCTCGAAGGCGTTGGCGGAATTCCGCGTCTGAACCAGGCCGACGGCATTCACCCCACCGCAGAAGGGCACCGGATTGTGGCTGAAAACGTCTGGAAGGTGCTGGAACCGGTTGTACGTAAGGCCGAAACTAATCCGTGAGGCAAGGTGTTAATAAATAAGGCCCTTTTGGGTCGCCACATGAATAATAGTGTACAAAAGCGATGTTTTCGATGTGGCAACCGTAAGTAAAACTACTACATGATCGAAACACATAAACAACCCGAAACGGCCGTATTAGTGGCCTTAGTCACCCAGAAACAGACCGCCGATCAGACGAAAGAGTATCTCGACGAGCTGGCGTTTCTGGCGGAGACGTCGGGGGTGATTACCAAAAAAACATTTACCCAGAAGCTGGACCGTGCGGATACCCGTACGTTTGTCGGTAAGGGTAAACTGGAGGAGATTCAGCTCTATATTGCTGATAATCCGGTTGATACCATCATTTTTGACGATGACCTTACCCCGGCTCAGGTACGTAACCTGGAAGCAGAGTTTAAGGAAATTAAGGTGCTGGACCGGAGTCTGCTGATTCTGAACATTTTCTCGATGCGGGCGCAGACCGCTCAGTCCCGCGTACAGGTGGAACTGGCGCAATACCAGTACATGTACCCGCGCTTAACCCGGATGTGGACGCACTTGAGCCGCCAGAAAGGGGGCGTCGGGATGCGTGGTCCGGGTGAGAAGGAGCTTGAAACGGACCGCCGGATTGTGCAGGACCGGATTGCGTTCCTGAAGGAAAAGCTGGTCAAAATTGATAAGCAGAGTCAGACGCGCCGCAAAGAGCGTGACCGGCTGGTGCGGGTAGCGCTGGTGGGTTATACGAACGTCGGGAAATCGACGCTGATGCGGACAATGGCCAAGGCCGATGTGTTTGCCGAAAACAAACTGTTTGCCACGGTCGATTCGACGGTCCGGAAAGTGGTGCTGGGCAACATTCCGTTTTTGCTGACCGATACGGTTGGGTTTATCCGGAAGCTGCCGACGACGCTGATTGAGTCCTTTAAATCGACGCTGGACGAAGTTCGGGAGGCCGACATTCTGCTGCATGTCGTTGATGTGTCGCATCCGTCGTTTGAGGAGCACATTGAAGTGGTAAAGTCAACGCTGGCCGACATCAAAGCCGCTGACAAGCCAACGGTGCTGGTCTTCAATAAAATTGACGCCTTTGTACCGAAAGAGGAGTGGTTGCCGGAGCCGGTGTACGAAATTCACGATGAAGAAGGCGGACCGGTTACGGAGGTGGTGACACCATCGGCGGCCGAGCAGAAGAAGACCGCCCTCGACTACCTGAAGCGCACGTACCTGACGCGTCAGTCGGACCATGTCGTGTTTATTTCGGCGCAGAACCGTGAGAACCTTGAGGAGTTGCGGGACACGCTTTACAAACTGGTAAAGGAGAAGCATTATACCATTTATCCGAACTGGACCTTTATTCCGCTCGGGGATGAGTTTGAAGAAGATGCGGCCCCGCTTGGGTAGTTGCCGGATTTTAGCCAATTTTGTAATCAGAAACCTATAGGGTCGATACGACTCTATAGGTTTGTTTTTGTTGGGATAGCCTTTCCTGATATGGGCGACTATATGGAGCTGGGCGACCACATGGAATTGGGCGACCACACGGGGTCGCCCGTACGGGTGGATAGCAATCTCAACTTCCCGAAAGTTTTAAACTTTCGGGAAGTTCCGGCAACGGATCATTCGGTTTCTTAACCTTAGCTATGGCCGAGGGCGCGTTCGCATTCGATTGCTGCTAGGGAGTAGTGAGAGTAAATAGATTGGTCCCGTAGTTCAACGGATAGAATAGACGTTTCCTAAACGTTAGATATGGGTTCGATTCCCGTCGGGACCACAAACTGGCTGAAAGCCCTCCTAGAAAACCACTTCAGGAGGGCTTTTTCTTATTTATATTCTTTTACCCCTCGTTTTAACATTGCGTCAACATGAAATAGGTTGCCAGGGACAGACTGGCTTAATGCTGTAATCATTTTTGTTAATTGACCACAGGGTCTTTACAGTACCGGGCTATTATCTTTGTTTGATTGACAATTCCCGGTTTCTTAATGTCTCCTCGCCCGATCCTTATCCTCCTCCTCACCCTGCTCCCTGCCTGGCGACCGTCGGCCGGTCCCGCGCCGGTGCAGACAATCCGGGCGATGTATGTGGCTGATGTGGTGGCGCTCGATTCGGCAATGGCGGTGCTGTACCGGGCGGTCAAAACTGAAAAACCACCGCGGGTGATCCGGCAACGCTTCCGGCAGGCGAGGCTGGCCTATAAACGGATCGAATGGCTGACCGAAGTACTTTATCCCTTTTCGGCCCGCCAGCTGAATGGCCCGCCGGTGCCCGAAGGGGAGCTGGAAGGCGGTGTCGGCAGACAGATTGATGCGGCAGGTTTTCAGGTGGTCGAGGAAGCCTTATTCCCATACAACGCTGACGAAAAAGCAGCGCTTCTTGCACAGTTAACCCGCATCCGGCAAACAATCCGGCTGCTGTGGCAGGTGGGAACCTCCGCGCCGCTGACCGATAGTAAGGTGTTCGACGCTCTGCGCCTGCAACTCTTCCGCATCATTACACTCGGGATTTCCGGCTTCGACTCACCGGTCGATCAGCGGAGTTTGCCGGAAGCAGCCATGAGCCTGCAAACGCTGCAACGTGTGCTGGCGCTGTATCCGGTGGCCACTGCTGACCCGGCACTCAGCCATGAACTTGACCGGTTGTTTGCTGAAGCCGGTAACAGGCTGCGCCGGTCTTCGTTCAACCGCTTCGACCGGCTGGTGTTTATCCGGGCTGTTGCCAATCCATTGGGGGAAGCACTGGCAGAGGCGCAACAGGCGTTGCATATTCCGGTCGTGACCGGTCGGCGGATGCTGGCGACATCGGCGCGGACGCTCAGCGATTCCGGTATTTTTGACCCGTATGTATTTGCACCCGTCGGCTCACCAAAACCGACGCCCGACCGCATTGCGCTGGGTAAGATGCTGTTTGAAAGCACGCTGCTGTCCGATAATTCCCGTCCGCTGACGCAGCGTTCGTGTGCAGGATGCCATCAGCCCGAACGGGCATTTACCGACGGACAAACCACGGCGCTGGCACTGGGCTCAGCCCATGACCGGATCAAGCGCAACACGCCGACACTGCTGCATGCCGGATTACAGGTGTTACAGTTTCTGGATGCCCGTTCGCTGACCATCGAAGAACAGATTGATGATGTGCTGACTAATCCCCGCGAAATGGGGGGCTCCTGGCGCGGTGCCCTCAAGGCGATTCAGGCTGATGCGGCGGTGATGGCGGCGTTCGGCAGGGCGTATGGCTCGCTGCCGGTTTCGCGCGAAACGGTCAGTAATGCCATGGCGCACTATGTCCGGTCGCTGACCGGCTTTAACACGCGGTTTGACCGGTATATGCGCCATGACCCGACCGCTCAGCTAACATCAACTGAACAATTGGGGTTTAACCTGTTTATGGGGAAAGCCAAATGCGGCACCTGTCATTTTTACCCGATCTTCAACGGCACGGTGCCGCCCGATTACGTCCGTACAGAAAGTGAAGTGATCGGTGTCCCGGCCACGGCCGATAACCGGAGGGTCAGTCCGGATTCGGGGCGGTATGGCGTGACACGGCTGGCGATTCATCTGCGGGCGTTCAAGATTCCGGGCATCCGCGGGATAGCCAACACGGCTCCCTACATGCATAATGGTGTGTACCAGGCGCTGGAGCAGGTTATTGATTTTTACGATAAGGGCGGTGGTAATGGTTTAGGCTTTGGCTTGTCCAACCAAACCTTACCCGATCAGAGGCTTTTGCTGACCCCACGCGAAAAAGAAGCCCTCATCGCCTTCCTGCGTACGCTCTGATTGTCCGGATTGATAGTGTGGTGAGTTTAAAACGATCAAGGGCATCAACTTTTTGTATCAGTTAAAACCATCCTGTCAATCCTGTAATCCTGTCAGAAAATCCTCCATCCGGTATCATCAAAAAAATATCCGGCATCCCATAATACTGTCGTAACTTACCGGCGGAATTCACCGCACGACTATGAACCTGGAGCAAGCCCATACCCTGCTGGAACAAGCCAGCCAGCTGATCACATACACCATTGGCCGTCAGGCACAAAACCAGTTGGTGCTGGCCGACGGCAGGGTCAGTGGTCAGCATGCCCGCCTGATTCAGTGCAGCCCCGAAAGCTATATTCTGGAGGATCTCAACAGCAAAAACGGTACGTTTGTCAATCACCTGCGCATTACCCGTAAGCTCATTGACCACAATGATGTCCTGAGGTTCGGGGATACCACCACCACTGCCCGTGAACTCATTGCCCGATACCTGCCACTACCCCCGCCCGCAGAGACGGCCGCCAAAAACAATCCGCTCGATTTTACGGCTGACTTTGCCGCACTCAAACAGGTCTACGAACAATACCCCCAACTCAAACGCGATTGCCGGAACCGTGAGCGCATGATCCGGACCGGCAGTGTTATCCTGTCGTCGGTCGTTAGTGTCGGGGCGGTACTGGGCACAGGTGGCAGCGCCCTTGCCTTTCTGCCGGTACTGTCGAGTGCGGGTCTGAGTATACTGGTACCAACACTCTGCTCTACGCTGTTATCGACGGACGAAAAACTCGAAGTGATTGATAAAGAGTATCGTGAGCGCTACCGGTGCCCCAACCCGGAATGCCGTTTGCCGTTTTACAACCAGGAATGGGAGCAGCTTGCCAGGCAGAAAACCTGCCGCCATTGTAAGGCTATCTGGGTATCCTGAAAAATAGTTTTAAAAACTGACTTACCTTTTTCAACCTCACCGGATAAAGCATCAGAGAGCTTTATCCGGCTAATCGCTTTCCGGCTATGTCAAAACTGTACGCTGACTCAGAACCGCAAACAGATGAGTTTACACCACATGCCGCTCCCGCGAAGGCTGGAGCGGACACACCATCCTTACACGCATCCAGACTGGCCGGTATCACCACAGCAGCCCTGTTGCTGGGTGGTGCTACCTGGACATTGCTGGCTCAGACGCCGGATGACAGTGAGCCTGATCCGGAACCACAGCCTCCTGTGCCCGGTAACGGACCGGTACCGGTAGCCGGTGGGAAGCTGCACCTGGCGGCCGTGTCTGTGGCTGGGGAGGTGCACAACGACCGGCCCTTTGGCGAAGCCTTTGCTGCGGCCCGCAACGAAATCGGACCGGGCGGTGTGTTCGTCTGGAAAGGGAGCTTGTTTAACACGTTTACGAAAGAAGAATGGCAGGACCTGTCCCTGCAACAACGCCATGAATTTCTGGCTGATGTGGGCTATGAGCCCGACAGCCTGACACCGGAACAACCATCGGGTTCCGATAAAGCACCCGTCGAACCGATCATTATTGAGGGGGTTATGAACGATCAGCGGGTAATGGGCCTCGATTTTGATCACGATGGCGTGGTTGACACGCTGGTGCTCGAAGGGCCCGATGGTTTTACGTATCGTGTGGTTGATGCCACCGGCGATGAAGGACTGGATGTGGTCTATCAGATTGATCCCGTCAGCCATGAGATTCTGAACAGCATGCGGCTCAATGAACCGTTTATGCTCTCGAACAGCACCTTGCAGCAGGGCCTTGAAGAAGCCATGGCCAATGAGGTGATGGAGTCGGTATTCGGCGACCAGGTCGTGACACCTGTGCTGACTGTTGCGGCACATGATGTCAGCGACGACGATGTAATGCCTGATCCGGCCGCACAGTATGATACCGGTGAGGACGGGTATGATATTGATGCTGTTGATGACGGGGTAGACGATCCGCAGGCGGTTTAATCAGATTTCAGCAGGGGATGCAACCGGCTGACCTGTTTTCCGGTCAGTCTGGTAGACTATTGCTCAAAAAAACATGTTATGAAAAACCTTAACCGAATTGCTGCCCTGTGGCTGAGTGTGTTAGTGCTCTTACTGGCGGGTTTGCTGGTAAGCGCAAAAGCCTGGGGACAGGCATCTTCGCTTGTTTTTGAACAGACGTTTACGTCGTCATCGGCCAATATACAGTCTATTACAGCCTGCGTTGGTGCCCCGACGCCCGACAATGGTGTGATGCTGGTGGCCGGGACTAATGCCATCGACGGATTGCCGGTGCCCGACGGGCAGGGGAGCGGGGCAATGGTAATCCGGTTGTCGGCTACCGGTGAGGTAGTCAGCAGCAGCAAGCTTAAGGGCGATGTTGCTGTTCAGATTTACACGTCGCTGTATCCGGTTGATATGAAAGCCGTTGTTGGAGGCGGGTATTTTGTGTATGGCCGGTATACGGGCTTCACCGGGGTAAGGGGGCTGTTCCTGCTCAAACTGGATGAAGCCGGCCAGACGGTCTGGTTTGCCGATTTGTACCAGATACCGCTCGGGTCGCTTAATTCGTTCTCACCCGGTTTTATCCGCAGCCTGAGCGATGGCGGTTGCCTGGCCACGTATACTGATTCGTATCCGAGAGGGACACAGTATGTTGGTGTAAAACGCGTTGATGCGGCGGGGAATGTGGTATTTTCGGCGAGTGTCGATGCCATTGGCGCATCAGCGATCCGCGGGACCAACACGGTCGGAGGAGGCTGTGAGTTTGATGGCGGGTATGTGCTGACGGGTAAGTCAGTTACCCAAAACGACAGCCTTCCGAAAGGGTGGATTGTCAGGCTGGACCAGACGGGGGAGCAGCAATGGCTGAAAAATACCGGGCTGACCTACTATCAGGACATTATTCCGTCGGCGACGGGTGACGGGCTTGTCGCCGTTACGAATACCTACGAAATCCGGCTGGAACGGCTTACGCCCGATGGCACGCGGCTGAATGGGAATACGATTTTTGCCAGTCCACGGCTCGGCGCTACGGAAAATCACCAGCTCAGGCTTGACCGTGATGGCCGGTACCTGGTCAGTGCGAACGTCATCAGTGCCCGCGAAGGATCTGATTTTGCAGTGTTCAAGGCCGGTTTCGACGGCAGTAGTTTTTCCGGTATCTGGAGCGAACTGATCAGTAAGGGCAACGACCGCTTGCAGTCGATGGCGGTATTACCCAACGGGAATTACCTCATCGCAGGGACGACTACGCCCAATTCCTCAACCACCAGCTCTGGGTACGTCCGTGTTTTTGCGAAACCGACCTTACAGGCAGCAATCTATTCCGTCAGGGAAGGGAGCTGGACTGATCCGGCCGTGTGGTCGACAGGGCAACTGCCCACCATGACTGATCAGGTTGTTCTGCAGCACGCCGTAACGGTTCCTGCCGGTACAACCGGCAACCTGTCCAGACTAACGTATACAGCCAACGGGCGCCTGATTTTCGGCGATACGTCAGCTACGATACGGGCTGGTTTTTAGGGAGTTCATTAATACGTATGCGGGTATTAACGGCCGGAAATCAAATTTCCGGCATAGGCCCTGCTATGCCTGTATTTTTCAATTAAAATACGTGTAAGTGTCTGATCAATAATTGAATATAAAACTCAATAATTCACTCAATCGCTGATTCACTCAATCACTCAATAACATGGAGACCTTACCAACACTGACATATGCCGAACCGCGTTACGTTGCTGATCTGAGCGGCTGCGTTTTTTACCATACCATCGACTTGCCGGGTTTCGGAACCGTCGAGGGCGAGTGGGACCTGCGCCGGACAGCGGCCGATTATCTGGGTCACGTACCGCTGGCGGGTAAACGGGTGCTCGAAATCGGGTCGGCCAACGGTTTTCTGACCTGGTATATGGAGTCGCAGGGGGCACAGGTAACGTGCTATGACCTCTCGCCGGAGTTCGACTGGGATGTGGTGCCCTTTGCCTGCATTGATACCGACGGGCTGGCCTCCGACCGGAAAGACCATATCCGGAAGCTGAACAGCGCCTTCTGGCTTACCCACCGGCTTCTGTCGCTGAAGGCGCGGCTGATTCATGGTACGGTTAACCGGATGCCGGCGGTAATGGGGGCGGTTGATATGACGACTTTCGGCAGCATTTTGCTGCATACCCGTGATCCGCTGCTGGCGATTCAGCAGGCCGCTCGTGTGACCCGTGAGAAAATTATTATTACCGAAGTGCTGGATACGCGCCGGCAAACGATGCTGCACCGGTTCCGGACGGGCTGGGCCGGTCGGGTCTTCACCCGTTTGCGTAACAAAATTGCCGGACCAAGTATGGTTCTCCGGCCAAACCGCCGTGCGGAGGGCCCTCTCGAAACATGGTGGCACATCAGTCCTGAACTGCTGATTCAGTACCTTGAAGTCCTTGGTTTCGGGGATATAAAAATGACCTATCACGAGCAGACATACCGTTCCAACAATAAAAAGCAGTTAATGTATACGCTGGTCGCCACGCGGACGGAAAAAATGTAACTTTATTCTTCTGTTTGTTAGGCTATTAATATGACACCGTACAAAAATACGTTAATAAAGTGCCGGCATTGCGGGCGTAGCATCATGGTTAAACCGGCTGACCAGGCCCGGGGCGAGATTATCTGTTCTCACACCGGATGCGGAAACGTGAATGTCCTGCCTTCGTCAGTTTATTACGACGAAACTATCGTGAACGGCTTTCCCGAATTCGGCCGGCTGGTCTATACCGGTCATCCGGCAGTTTCGTACGGAATCCGGTACGGCGAGAATAGCCTGGGTACCTCAGAAACCTGTACTATACGGGTGGAGCGGTATTTGCACGACAACCGTTGTTTTATCAGCCGCCGGCATTGTATGCTGACGGTAGTATTTGATACATGGAACGGGCTGTTCCGGTATCAGCTGCAGGATGGTGCCGCTGAGCCCGGAACGGCGACGGCAAAACCAAGCCTGAACGGTACGTTTCTGGACCATGTCCGGCTGCTGCCGGCGGATGTTATTGATGTGCCGGATGGCGGGCTGATCACGCTGGGCGGCGTTGATACCTTCCGGCTGGAACATGCCCTGATTAATCCCGCCATGCTGGAGAGCTACAAGCTTTCCGCTGCGTTTAATCCCGACCAGACACAGTAAACACCAACATGAACTATGGAAACACACTTACCTTTATCGTTTACGGAAACCGGCCAGCGGCCAACAAATCAGGATGCGCTGTATCCGGCGGCAGGCATCGCCAATCACCTGAACCGTGTGTTTGTGGTGTGCGATGGTATTGGCGGAGCGGATAAAGGCGAGGTGGCCAGTCATTTGCTTTGTGAGGCATTTGCGCGTTACGAAGCGGTTGTCTGCCCCGCCGTTTTCACCCGGGAGCATATCCGCGAAGTGTTTGAACAGGCACTGACCCGGTATGCACGGTTCATGAAGACAAACCCGCTGCTCAACCGTATCGGCTCAACCGTGGCTTTTCTGCAGCTCCATGAACAGGGGGCAACCGTGGCGCATGTCGGTGATAGCCGGGTTTTTCAGGTCCGCAACGGGAAAGTGGTTTTTCAGACCCGTGATCATAAACAGGTCAACGATATGGTAGATGCCGGCATTATTACCGCGGAGCAGGCCCGGCATCATCCGTGGCGGAACCGGCTGAGCCGCTCGGTCAGCCTGAGCAGTACCGAGCTGACCGGCTGGGTGTTTCATGCGCCCGAACCGGATGTGATTCACCTGAATGATGTCCGCGAAGACGATTATTTTTTGCTTTGCTCCGACGGGCTGCTGGAGCAGGTCGATGAGGATGCGCTGGAAACGATTCTGGCAGCGCCTGTTTCTGACGAAGACAAACTCCGGATGTTGCTCCAACGCTGTGAAAATCAGGTGAAAGATAATTATTCAGGCTATCTCGTACATATCAAATCGGTTGGTAAGCCGAAGCCCGTAGCCAGTTCCGCCCGGTTCTTTGCGTGGTTCTGAGAAACGCCGGGTATTCATACTGTCAAATGTGGTATAACAAGGTGGTCTGGCGGGGGATACGTTATCCATTTTTTACGGGAAGTTTCCGGATCATGTGCCTTTAACGTATCTTTGAATCAAGAAACGTTGATTTAATGTGCCCGCCATGAACCAACACTTTACGTCTTTTCAGGATTTCAGGAAGCGGTACCCGATGCGGCCCAATGACGATGGGATGCTGTTGGGCAG
>NZ_CAMFHL010000149.1 GCF_945952095.1 uncultured Arsenicibacter sp.
GTATATAGCAACAGCCTGCTACACCGTTTTCAGGCGGCGGCCCGTTGCCATATCGTGGCATTTATTTCCGGCGCTCCGGAAGAGGAACGATTTCAGCATTAATCCGGCTGCCTTCCAGAATATTTTTGGCAAAAATAGAATGTCCTTTCGGAGCCATCAGGAAGAGTTTGCCGCCGTTAATGATTGTCAGTTGGTGTAGCAGTTTGAGTTTTGCGGTCAGGTAGTCCTTATCGCTGGTCTTCAGCATGACTTCAAAGTATGTCCGTGCTCCTGATTGTATTCCTGTAACATCCGGTACAAACGATTCACCGTCCTGCTGACGGCCATAGCCTCCGGGTTTAGTAAAGCCCTCGGCATTTGCTTTGATATCAGTGTAGCCACGAATTCTGGCCCATTCAGCTACTTGCTGAATGAATTCCTGTTTGTTCATAGAGGATTTAATTATTTTAATAGAGCAAGCGAATGCTTATTACATGAGTTCAGTTAGCCGGCTTCCGGAATTGCGGGATCAGATCGAAACGTTTTGCGGCCTGCTCTTCCGTCAGATAAAGAATCGTTTTGGGCATATTCCGTACTAAGTAGGGCATTTTACTGGCTTCAACAGCCTGATGAGCAGCCTTCTGACGTTCTTTTACAGTTAGCTTTTGCATAAGTTTCGTTTGGTTAAAACAGAGGAAATGTAAACACATAATGCAGGCTACATATCGCTCTGTAACCCCGCCGGTAAGCACACTAACCCGCGTTATCAGCCGATTTTACGCACCTCAACGGCATTCGGGCCTTTCGGTGTCGTCTCAATCTGAAAACTAACTTTATCCTGTTGACGAATATCGTCAATAAGTCCGTTTTTATGAACAAAGATACTCTGCTGCGATTGAGTATCCTTAATAAATCCGTAGCCTTTTGTATCGAGCCAGGTTGTTACAACACCTTTACGCTCCGCAACAGAGGGTGTGGCATCCTGCCGGTCAACACCGATTGAAATGCTTCCGGCATCTATCGTTTTCTTGTTACGTGGATCGGGAGGGGTCGTCGTCAGATTACCGTTTTCATCTACATACGCCAGCATCATATCCAGGCCCTGCCCTTTTGAGGCATTTGCCTTACGCTCTTCTTTTTTCTGTTCTTTATCCTGCCGCTTTTTATGTCTGGCCTTTTCTTTTTCTTTTTTTGAAAACGTTTCCTGCGATCTACCCATAAATACCTCTGTTGGTTTAATTAAAAATTACACTGCTGTGCATAGCAATGTGGCCCGCTCGGGTCGAAAACAGGTAACCGTGTTTTGACAGAAGCGGGCCACATTTATTTTACAACCACAAACTTACTAAATAAGTTGCGTTCGGTAGCATTCCTGCTAAAAAATACCCTATAGAGTTGGCAGCCTTGACAATCAAACAAATAAAACTAAAAATTCCTGACAAAGTATTAGGAAATATCGTTTATTGGCCTTTTATTTGCCGCAAACAATAAAAAAATGCAAGAAGGAACAGTTAAATTTTTCAATGAGACCAAAGGGTTTGGCTTCATTACCCCAGCTAACGGTGGCGCTGATATTTTTGTGCACGTTTCAGGTCTTATTGATGACATTCGTGAAAACGACAAGGTTAGCTTTAATGTTGAGCAAGGCAGAAAAGGCCTGAATGCAGTAAATGTAAAACGGGCTTAATTCATAAGATATAGCTAGTTAATGTAAAAAGCATGCTTTCCGAAGCATGCTTTTTTTGTGCCCTCCCGCTCCGGAACAATCAGAAATCTCCTCCGTTTTCGGGACAACCGGCAACCATTCTAACGGCCTGTTGTGTATATTCGGGATTTTAACCGCGTGTACTTCATTAGCTTACATGATTTTACCTAAACGACCTTTTCAGTCTGAAACAATTTCCGGAATTGGCCTCGGGACCTGGCAGCTCGGCAGCGCCGACTGGGGTCATGTTACGGAAGAAGACGCCTTCGCGATCCTGCAGGCCTATGCAGATCAGGGAGGAAATTTTATTGATACGGCCGACGTCTACGGCACCGGCATCAGCGAACGGACCATCGGCAGGTTTCTGAAACAAACCGCTGCCCCCATGCTGGTCGCTACCAAACTCGGCCGCCGCTCCGACAGCGGGTTTGGCTGGCCGCAGAACTTTACCTACGACACCATGCGGCGTCAGGTAGAATCGTCGCTTACAAACCTCCGGCTTGATCAGCTTTTTCTGGAACAGCTGCACTGTATCCCGACTGAAGAACTGCAAAAAGGGGCTGTGTTCGATCATCTCCGCCGGTTGCAGGACGAAAAACTCATCCGCCACTGGGGCGTCAGTGTCGAAACGGCCGAAGAAGCCATGATCTGCCTGCAACAGGACGGGCTGGCCTCCCTGCAAATTATTTTCAACCTGTTCCGGCAACACATCGCCGACGAGTTCTTCGCGCTGGCACAGGAAAAAGGCGTGGCGCTGATTGTGCGGGTGCCGCTCGCGAGCGGCCTGCTGACGGGCAAATTTACCCGTGAGACGCAGTTCGCCCCGACCGACCACCGGAACTACAACGCCAACGGCGAAAAATTCAATGTCGGCGAAACCTTCTCGGGCGTCGCCTTCGAGGATGGTGTAGCGCTGACCCAGGCCATTGCCGCACTCATGCCCGACGACCGGCTGGCGGCCTGGGCTATCCGCTGGATTCTGGACCATCCCGCCGTTACAACCGTAATTCCGGGCGCAACCAAAGTACAACAGGTACAGACCAACGGCGAAGCCGCGCTTCTTCCCCCGCTACCGGCCGAAACACACGCCGCCCTCCGTGCCCTGTACGACAACCAGATCAAACCCAAAATCAGAGGAAAATACTGATCTTAAAGAGTGAAAGTGATAAAGAGCGAAAGAGCGGTCATGCTCTTATTCTATCGCTCTATCACTCCATCACTCATTCGCTAATTCACTCATTCACTCTATCGCTCTTTCACTCTTTCACTCTATGAACAAACTACTACTTACGTTGGCTGGTAGCTGCCTGGTGCTGAACAGCCTTGCGCAGAAACCAGCGACCGCCCTGGCAGAAACACCGGCGCCCAAAACCGAAAAGGCCGGTGCGTTAGCCCGTACTTTGAGTCTGGATGCCCAGGTTGTTACAAAAGGCGAGGTAACGATCAAAGGCCAGAAGGTGCCGTACAAAACCACAGCCGGAACCATTCCGGTATGGGACGAAGAAGGCAAGGCCATTGCCGGTGTGTTTTTCACCTATTTTGAGCGGTCGGATGTCAGTGACCGCTCAACACGACCGCTGGTTATCTCGTTTAACGGTGGTCCCGGCACCGCTTCTGTCTGGATGATGATCGGCTATACCGGCCCGCGCATTCTGAAAGTCGATGATGAAGGCTATCCGGTGCAGCCCTACGGTATGCGCGACAACCCGAACTCGATTCTCGACGTTGCCGATATTGTGTACATTGACCCCGTTAACACCGGCTTTTCGCGGCCAGCCAGTAAGGATGTGCCAACGGCAAAGTTCTTCGGTGTTAATGCCGACATCAAGTACCTGGCCGACTGGATCAATACATTCGTGAGCCGCTACAACCGCTGGGCATCTCCGAAATACCTGATCGGTGAAAGCTACGGAACAACGCGGGTCTCGGGGCTGGCCCTCGAACTCCAGAACAGCCACTGGATGTACCTGAACGGCGTTATTCTGGTGTCGCCGACTGACTTAGGCATCAAGCGCGACGGTCCGGCCAAATCGGCCCTGATGTTGCCTTACTACGCCGCCACGGCATGGTATCACAAAGCCCTTCCGGCCGATCTTCAGAAAAGAGACCTGACCGATATACTACCTGAAGTAGAGACCTTTACCGTTCAGGAATATTTACCGGCCCTGACAATGGGCGGTGCGCTGAGCGACCAGAAACGAAAGGAGGTTACGGCTAAAGTAGCGCGTTACTCCGGCCTGTCAGACAAGATAGTTGCTCAGCTGAATATGGACATTCCGACCAGCTTTTTCTGGAAAGAACTGCTCCGCGACCGTGGCTACACGGTTGGCCGGCTGGACTCCCGCTACCTCGGCATCGACAGCCGCGACGCAGGTATGTCGCCTGACTACAATGCTGAGCTAACCTCGTGGCTGCACTCGTTTACACCGGCCATCAACCAGTACATGCGGGAAGAGCTGAACTACAAGACCGACCTGAATTACTTTATGTTCGGCCCCGTCCGTCCGTGGAACAACGATGGTAACCAGACCGGCGAGAATCTGCGGCAGGCAATGGCCATGAACCCGTTCCTGCACGTGCTGGTCCAGTCGGGTTACTACGACGGAGCCTGCGATTACTTCAATGCCAAATACAACATGTGGCAGATTGATGCAGGCGGCAAGCTGAAAGACCGGATCAGCTGGGAAGGTTACCGCAGCGGCCACATGATGTACCTGCGGAAAGAAGATCTGGCCACCAGCAATGAGCACCTGCGCCAGTTTCTGAAGAAGACCGCCACAACCGGCACGAATCAGCCCCAGCCGGCTAAATACGGCGGGTCAAAGTAAACATTTGTAAAATTCCGTTATCTTTGTAGCTGCTAATCTTAAAGGGGTGCCTTAATACAACGGGCTGAGATTATACCCATCGAACCTGATCCGGGTAATGCCGGCGAAGGGAAAGTAGCTACGTTTCGACGTATCTTCATGCATTGGCTTGAATCAGAAGCCATGCTGAAACCGTCAGAAACGGGACGATGCTGATTCCATCGTTATCTGGTAGCACTGAATACATCCTGATTTTTCACTGAACGATAGGTACAGCCCCTATACCTGTTCGTTGCATTTTTCATAGTTAATGAAAAACACAACAACCTATCGTGTGTTGCTTGCCCTGTTGCCTGGCCTGTTTGCGCTGCCGGCATGGGCACAGTTTACGTTATCCGGCACCGTAAAGGACGCCGAAGGCGGAACCCTCCCGGGAGCCGCCATTACTGTCGAAGGCACCTTCAAAGGGACGACCGCCGATGCAACGGGAGCCTACAGGCTCACCAACCTGCCGAAAGGCGCTTACCAGCTCCGGATTTCGCTCGTCGGCTATGAGGCCGTCACGCAGCCGGTTACCATCAGCCAGAATCAGAGCCTCAATGTGTCGCTCACAAAAAGTGTGGTAGCGGTCGATGAAGTAGTGGTTTCGGCCACCCGTGCCAACGAAAAGTCGGCCGTTGCGTATACCAACGTAACGCAGCGCGACATCCGCAAACTGAATCTGGGTCAGGACCTGCCGATGCTGCTCAACTTTACGCCATCGGTCGTAACAACGTCGGATGCGGGAGCGGGCGTTGGCTACACGGGCATCCGCATACGTGGTTCCGATGCCACCCGCGTTAATGTAACCCTGAACGGCATTCCGTATAACGATGCGGAATCGCAGGGCACTTTCTGGGTGAATATGCCCGATTTTTCGTCGTCAGTCAGCAGCATCCAGATCCAGCGCGGGGTTGGTACCTCGACCAACGGGGCGGGGGCTTTCGGGGCATCGCTCAACGTGCAGACCAACCAGCTGAACCGCGAACCATTGGCCGAAGTAAACCTGTCGGGTGGTTCGTTCAACACCCGCAAGGCCAATATACTGGCCAGTTCGGGTCTGCTGAAAGGTGGTTTTGTGATGGACGCCCGGCTGTCGGCGATCAAGTCGGACGGCTACATCGACCGCGCGTCGTCTGACCTGAAATCGTTTTATGTGTCCGGTGGCTGGTATGGCAAGAAAAGCTTTGTCCGCCTGAACGTGTTTTCGGGTAAAGAGCAAACCTATCAGGCGTGGAACGGCGTACCGGAAGCTATTCTGGCGACCAACCGCCGCTATAACGAATACACCTACGACAATGAAACCGACAACTACCAGCAGGATCAGTATCAGCTTATTACATCGCATGAGCTGAGCCGCAGCTGGCGGCTGAACGTCTCGGGGTTTTATACCAAAGGCCGTGGTTACTACGAACAGTATCGTGAAGGCGAAAAACTCTCGAAGTACGGGCTGCCGAATGTGATTATCGGCCGCGATACCATCCGTAAAACCGACATCATCCGCCGGCGCTGGCTGGATAACGACTTCTACGGCTCTGTCTTCTCCCTTGATTATAACGGCCGCGGTCGGCTGACTGCCAATTTCGGCGGGGGCTGGAACCAGTATAAAGGCAAACACTACGGCGAAATCATCTGGGCCCGCTTTGCCAGCACCAGCAACATCCGGCAGCGGTATTATGACGACGATGCCACAAAAACCGATGTCAACCTGTACGGCAAAGCCTTTTACCAACTGACAACACGGCTGAACGGCTTCGCAGATCTTCAGGTCCGCACGGTTAACTATTCGTTCCTTGGCTTCAACAGCCAGTTGCAGAACGTGACGCAGGATGCCAGTCTGTCGTTTTTTAACCCGAAAGCCGGTCTGACCTATACCCTCGATGACCAGAATACGCTGTACGGGTCGTTCGGGGTCGGCAACAAGGAACCGAACCGCGACGATTATACCCAAAGCACACCGACCAGCCGGCCGAAGCACGAAAGCCTGTATGACTGGGAGGCCGGTTTTAAGCGGCAGGCGCAGCGGTATGCCTTCACGGCCAATGCCTATTACATGAACTACCGCAACCAGCTCGTGCTGACGGGTCAGATCAACGATGTCGGGGCCTACAACCGTGTTAACGTGCCGGCCAGTTACCGTGCCGGTATTGAGCTGGAACTGGCCACGGTATTGTCGCGGCAATGGCGCTGGAATGTCAATGCTACGTTCAGCCAGAATAAAGTAAAGACATTCACCGAGTACCTCGATAACTTCGATACCGGCGATCAGCGGTCGGTCACGCATACCAACACCGATATTTCGTTCTCGCCATCGGTCATTGCCGGTTCGCAGTTCATGTATACGCCCGTCAAAAATCTGGAACTGAGCCTGTTGACGAAGTATGTAGGGAAGCAGTACCTCGACAATACGCAGAACGAGAGCCGCAAGCTGAATCCGTACTTTGTGAACGATATCCGGCTGATTTACACCCTGAAGCCGAAATTTGCCGATACGATTGAGTTTACGCTCCTGCTCAACAACCTGTTCAGCGAGTTGTACGAGTCGAACGGCTACACCTATGCTTATGTCAGCGAGGGTAAGGTACAGGCCGACAACTGGTATTTCCCGCAGGCGACCCGCAATTTCCTGGCCGGTGTCCGGCTGCGGTTCTAACAGAAAAGCGAGCTCATACGGGCTCGCTTTTTTTATGTTGTCTGGTTGCCCTCATTTAGATGCCAGAACTTCCTGAATCAGTTCTTGCAATACGCTATCAGGAATATCAGCCCGCTCAGATTTATCATAAATAGAAAGTAAAAAAACTTCGTTATCCTGATTTACAAAGTAGGTAATTACTCTTGCTCCTCCGCTTTTCCCTCTATTCTTTGATGCAATAGCAAGGCGTATTTTGTACGTGTTGCTTCCCAAAGATATACCATGCGCAGGTTCTTCCTGTAGCTTTTTAAATCAATACTTTCAGATCACTTTTCAGCGAAGCATACTTTTTCGCAAGCCGCTTAAATTCCCTGTCAAAGTTCTCAATGGTATAAATCTGTACCATTGTCAATCTTCTAAATCATCAAGTAAATCCTGAACAGGACGTGCACGGCGCTTACCTTGTTTCACCTCCTTAAATTCATCAAACCCGTTTTTGATCAGCTGCCACGTTTCTCGTTGTGATGAAGTCAGCTTCATAAAAAAGGGGAATTCACTATCGGGTATATTGAGTGTTATTTGTCTCATAGTCTGGCACACAAAGCCATTCTTACCTATTCAAAGTAAACATAAATAAACTGTGCAATCAAGAATTCAACCCGATTTATAAACCCGACATCGGTTCTGTTGTAGCTTCTTTGTGCTAAAACAACTCCCGCTACCCGTTAGTTAGTCTTACTACTGACAAACGCATTGCTTTATGTCGCAAACCGTACTTTTAACCGGTGGCACCGGCACCATCGGCCGCCGCTTAACCCAACTGCTTCTGGAAAAAGGCTATGCCGTGAGCCTGCTCAGCCGCTCAGCCAAACCGGTTCCGGGCGTAACGGTGTATACCTGGGATATCAAAAAGGGCACCATCGATCCGAAAGCTATCGAAACCGCTGATTACATCATCCACCTGGCCGGAGCCGGTATCGCTGATGAACGCTGGACGGACGCCCGCAAACAGGAAATTATCGAAAGCCGTACCCAGTCAACGGCGTTGCTGGCAACGGCTCTGACGAAATACAAACACGCTCTCAAAGCCTTTGTCTCCTCTTCGGCGATTGGCTACTACGGCGGCGATTCGGGCGACCGGCCGCAGGTTGAAACCAGTCCGGCGGGCACCGACTTTATGGCGCAGGTAGTGCGGCTCTGGGAGCGCTCCGCCGATCAGGTTGCCGCCCTCGGCATCCGGACCGTCAAAATCCGGACGGGTGTGGTGCTGACAATGGAAGGCGGAGCGCTGCCTAAAATTGCCCAGCCGATCAAGCTCGGCGTCGGTGCGCCGCTGGGTTCCGGACAACAGTATATGTCGTGGATTCACGTGGATGACATTTGCCGGATGTACATGCAGGCGCTGGAAGACAGCAGCTGGCAGGGCGTGTATAACGGCGTTGCCCCCGGACCGGTAACGAACGAATCGCTGACGAAGCAGATTGCCGGCATCCTGCACAAACCGTTGTTTATGCCCAATATCCCGGCCTTTGGCATTAAGCTGCTGTTCGGCGAAATGGCCATCGCCGTGCTGGGCAGCAGCAATGTTCTCAACAAACGGATTAAGGAAGAAACAACCTTCCGCTATCGCTTCCCGAACCTGACGGATGCGCTTCAGGATTTGCTGACGTAACGGATAGGTTCGTCCTCTTTTTCGTATATTTGTTTAAAGACAATTAGTTATGGAAGCGATCAGTGAAGTATTAACGATTCATAACGGGACAATTCACTATACACTGCCTGATCATTTCAAGGCAAAACGGGTACAGTTAATCATTCTCCCGGTTGATGATCCACAGGAAAAGATAAGCGACCAACCAAACCGAATCCATAGCCTGCGGGGTAGTATCAAGGGTAAAGAGGCTGACGCACTCGAACAGCATATAAAAGAGATTCGCAACGAATGGTAAAGCGTTATCTGATTGATACATCGGCAGTCAGCAAATATTTAGATGGACGGTTCACTGAATCAGGTTTAGTTTTTCTGGATGCTGTCTTCAGTGAGCCGCCGTTTATTTCAGTCATTACCAAAATAGAACTACTAAGCTGGGTAACCACTGAAGCTGATATTTTCCATAAAGTTGAAGTATTTGTCGAAGAATCTGTACTGCTATCATTAACGCCTGAAATAATTGATATTACAATTAACCTGAGACGTAAGCACAAAATTAAAACTCCTGATGCGCTCATTGCTGCCACCGCTCTGGCACACGATATGATACTCGTAACAGACAATGAAAAAGACTTCCTGAATATCAAATCATTGAGCGTTCTTAGTCCCAATTCATTACTCCCTTAGTATTCCTGAACCAACATGGCAGATGCATTTATTTTTGACGCCGTCCGGACGCCGCGTGGCCGCGGGAAAAGTGACGGGGCACTACACGATATTCAGCCCATTCAGCTGCTGACCAGTGTGTTACAATCCCTGCGCGACCGTAATGGCCTCGACACCTCGCTGGTCGATGATGTGATCATGGGCTGCGTGACGCCCATCGGCGAACAGGGCGCTGATATTGCCCGGACCGCTGTTCTGGAAGCCGGTTATGCCGAGTCGGTAGCGGGTGTGCAGCTCAACCGCTTCTGCTCGTCGGGCCTCGAAGCCATCAACATGGCCGCGGCCTATGTTATGTCAGGACAGGTGGACGCGGTCGTGGCGGGGGGCGTGGAGTCGATGTCGCGGGTGCCGATGGGCTCCGACGGCGGTGCGCTGTTCATGAATCCGCAGATTGTTGCCCGGCACAACATTGTTCCGCAGGGTATCTCGGCCGACCTGATTGCCACTAAACAAGGCTACAGCCGCCGCGATGTCGATACGTTTGCGGCGGAATCGTACCGGCGGGCGGTGGCGGCGCAGCAGGACAACCGGTTTGCCCGCACCCTGGTACCGCTGAAGGATTCAATCGGGATCACGGTGCTTGACCGTGACGAAGGCGTCCGGCCCGGCACAACGGCGGAAAGTCTATCGGCCCTGAAACCGGCATTTGCCAACATGGGACAGATGGGCATGGACGCACTCGCCCTGCTCAAATATGCCGAACTGGATCAGATCAACCACGTGCATCACGCCGGTAACTCATCGCAGATCGTCGACGGAGCAGCCGCATTACTGATTGGCAGCAAGGCATTCGGCGAACAGGCCGGCCTGAAGCCACGGGCACGGATCAGGGCATTTGCCGTGGTTGGCTCCGAACCAACCATCATGCTGACCGGCCCCATTCCGGCCACGCAGAAAGTCCTTAAAAAGGCCGGCATGAGCATTTCCGACATTGACCTGTTCGAGGTAAACGAAGCGTTTGCGGCCATCCCGATGCTGTTTATGGACGCTTTCGGCGTCGATCACGGGAAGGTAAATGTCAACGGCGGCTCCATTGCACTTGGTCACCCGCTGGGTGCAACCGGCGCCATCATCTCCGCTACCCTGCTCGATGAACTTGAACGAACCGGCAAACAAGTCGGTTTATCGACCCTCTGTATTGGCGGCGGTATGGGCATTGCCACGATTTTTGAACGCCTGAATTAGTCTGCCCGTCCGGCCGGCAATATTCGAATAGTATAAAATGAGTGTAGGTACATCAAAACTACATACACTCGTTTTATTACAAATTAGCCCATTCCCTCACCTTTTCCCGGAATTGTTCGTTTTTGATCGATTTTTGCGGTATCTTTATACAAGTTTTCAAAGACTCCGTATCCTGCATCGAATCAATGAGTAAAATAGTGGTTGTGACGAACAGAAACCGTCAAGAAGTCAATACCTTACGCCAACAATTACAAGCACAATATCCGGCACACGAATTAATCATGCAACCAACCTATACCTGCATGATGAAAGCATTACTCAGTCAACCGGCGTCACAGTGGCCCCAGTTAATTTTTCTGGATCAATATCATACAAATTCCGATACGTTTTCGAGCCTGAAAGAACTGAAGGCTGATTCACGTTTTCGTCATATTCCGGTACTTATGCTGGGGGCTATTGCTACCTATCATAAAATGCGGCAAAACCCGCATGTGATGGTATAAAGCCCACAAGGCTGTATATGTAAGCGGGAGCGGTTCGTCAAGGGCCGCTCCCGTTTACTTGTCCGGCCCGTCAGACGGCATCTACCAGCCCATATGTTTCTTCCTGTGCCCTTGCTTCAGTAACCACCTCAATGGCCCGTTTCACTTTTTCGGTCAGATGGACAATCAAACTCCCTGACCGGGCATGGCGGATGGCGTAGGTCAGCGCTTCGAGTTCATCCGGGATACAACGGATCAGCTTCTGCTCATCGCCCGAGCGGATGCCATCGGTCAGCACCGAAATCAGGTCTTCAGACGAACGCCCCCGTCCGTCTTCATCCAGCCGGATGATAACCTCATCAAACAGAGTCGCGGCAATCTGCCCGAGCGCCACAATATCTTCGTCGCGCCGGTCGCCGACGCCGGTAATGATCCCTACCTTGTGGGTTGCCTCAACCTGCCGGATGTACTGCCCGAGCGCCTGCAACCCGTGTGGATTGTGGGCATAATCGATGAGTATCGAAAAATCATTAAACTGAAACAGATTCATCCGGCCGGGCGTATTTGTACCCGATGGAATAAACGTCCGCAGCCCTTCGGCAATGTCTTCGGCCATCATCCCCTGACAGTACGCGGCGAGCGTTGCCGCCAGTATATTTTCGATCATGAACCCTGCCTTGCCACCAAACGACAGCGGTACCGCTATCAGCTCAATGAGTTGCGTAACCTGCCCACCCTGCCGGATAGCCACAAACCCACGGTCAATAACGGCCGCCAATCCGCCGGCCGCGCAATGCTGTTCGATAAGCGGATTGTCCGGCTGCGTGCTGAACAGCGCAGTCCGGCACCGCAACTGCTCCTGCATCCGGTAGGTGTACTCGTTATCGGCGTTCAGCACCGCATCCCCGTCCGGTTTCACGGTTTCGGGTACCACACGTTTGACATGTGCCATGTCTTCGAGGGTGTTGATATTATTCAGCCCCAAGTGGTCAGCGGCAACGTTTGTAACAACAGCGACATCGCACTGATCAAACGCGAGCCCCGAACGCAGCAAACCACCCCGTGCACACTCCAGCACGGCTACCTCAACCGAACTGTCCTGCAAGACTTTACGGGCACTGCCCGGACCCGTACAGTCGCCCTGTTCGATGCAGTCCTGCCCGATATACACCCCATCGGTGGTGGTATAGCCAACCTGCTTCCCCGCCTGCCGGAACAGATGCGCCGTCAGCCGCGAGGTAGTCGTTTTTCCGTTGGTACCCGTAATGGCGATGACCGGAATCCGGCCGGTTTCGTTGCCGGGAAACAGCATATCGGCCACCGCCTTCCCGACCGGACGGGGTTTGCCTTCGGAGGGGTGGGTATGCATCCGGAATCCCGGGGCTGCATTTACCTCAATCACTGCCAGCGAACCGGCTGCGGGTTCCTGCGAAATGTCTTCTGCAATCAGATCAATGCCGCACACATCAAGACCGATCAGCCGTGCAATGCGTTCAGCCATGGCAACAATGGCCGGGTGCACAATGTCTGTTACGTCGACCGCCGTACCACCGGTGCTGATGTTGGCGGTTTTCTTGAGTACCAGCACACTGCCTGCTTCCGGTATACTGTCCAGGGTAAGGTGTTGCCGGTGCAGCAAGGCCATTACACAGTCGTCAATGCTGATCCGGGTCAGCACATTGTCATGATCGTCTCCGCGGCGCGGATCGTTATTAATCTGCTCAATCAGCTGCCGGATCGTCTGTTGCCCGTCGCCGGTAACGGAGGCCGGCATACGCAGCGAAGCCGCCTGTAGTTTGTAGTCAATGACCAGCAACCGGTAGTCGTTGCCGGTGATAAACTGCTCGATGATCACCTCTTCGCTATGCGCCTGAGCACGGTGAAATGCCTCCAGCGCTTCTCCGGCCGTTTCGATGCAG
This sequence comes from uncultured Arsenicibacter sp., assembly GCF_945952095.1. Taxonomy (GTDB): domain Bacteria; phylum Bacteroidota; class Bacteroidia; order Cytophagales; family Spirosomataceae; genus Arsenicibacter. The sequence goes on from NZ_CAMFHL010000149.1 coordinate 13,126, forward strand.
GTGGTTACGCCACGGCCGTGATTGCCGTCGAGCGGTTTGACCACAAGCGGAAAAGAGACCCGTTTAAGGGCATCAGTCAACGCATCCGGCGTATCAACCAGCTCACCCTGCGGCACCGGAATACCTTCCTGATCGAGCAATCGTTTCGTTTCGGCCTTGTCACAGGCCAGCTCCACCGCGATAACATTCGTCTGACTGGTCATCGTCGCGCGTATCCGCTTTTGCCGGGCGCCATAACCCAGCTGTATATACGAACCCTTGTTGAGCCGGATATGCGGAATCCCTTTCTCCGTGCAGGCATCTACGATGGCTTGTGTGCTGGGTCCCAGCTGGTTTGTGGTACAGAGTTTTTTCAGCCTGTTAATGTCTTCCGCCAGTGCATACGGTTTGTTGTCGATCAGCGCCTGTGCGATCCGGACGGCGGCTTCAGCGGCATACCGCCCTGCTTCCTCATGCACATACGCAAACACAACCTGATAAACACCTTCTTTGCCGGTACCACGGGTTTTGCCGAATCCACAGTCCATACCAGCCAGCGTCTGGATCGCCAGGGCAATGTGCTCGATGACATGACCCATCCAGGTGCCTTCCTGCACACGCTCAAAAAAACCACCCGGATAGCCCTTCGAACAGCGGTGTTCATAGAGCGATGGCAGTAGCGTTTTCAGACGCTCATAAAAACCGGGAATGGTGTTGGTCGGCGACTGTTCAAGTTCTTCAAGATCAAGGGTCATGGCCACCAGCTTCGGATGTCGGATCGACCAGTAGTTTGGTCCCCGGAAGCAGCGGATATCTACAATTTTCATGCGTTGAGTAATTTGGGCACTTTCGTCCTGTTCAAACTACCATTTGTGCAATTTGTTTAACAAAACCGGCGGAAAAGAGTCTGTAGAATAAGCCCGGCACCCTGCGATTGCCGATCGCAGGGCGGGCGGTTGGATAAGGTAACCGGCTAAACTGCGCTGTTCTGCTGACCGGCGCTTTACTTTTGTAGCATGCAGATTAAAGGAACGTTGATCGCGATTGGCGGAAATGAAGCCAAAAGCCTGCGGCATAAACCCGTTCACGCACAGGACACCGTACAAAGCTTTATGACGTCGGGTATCCTGCGCCGGATTGTGTCGGAAATAAAGAACCCGAATGCATTTATTGAGGTAATTACGACCGCATCAAGTATTCCGGAAGAGGTCGGGAGCCGCTACCAGCGGGCGTTCCGGAAGCTGGGGTTCCCCAATGTCCGGCTCATGCACCCGACCAGCCACGAACATGTCGACCAGCCGGAGTGCCTGGCGCGCATTGCAACGGCCGGGGCCGTGCTGTTTTCGGGCGGCGATCAGTTTAAACTCACCAGTGTGTTCCGCGAGTCGGCATTTGCGTCGCTGCTGCATCAGCGCTACGTAAACGATGAGTTTGTGATTGCCGGTACCAGTGCCGGCGCCATGGCCATGACCGACCTGATGCTGTATCCGGGCGCCGACCCGCTGAAACCGGATGTGTTGCTTTACCCCGGTCTGGCACTGATTCATAACGCCATTATCGACACCCATTTTCTGGTCAGAGGACGGTTCAGGCGGCTGGCCATTGCAGTGGCTAATCACCCGACCCACATTGGTATCGGCCTCGAAGAAGACACCGGTATTCTGGTCCGCAAAGGCAGCAGCGTAGAAGTGATCGGGTCGGGGCTGGTGACGATTATCGACGGCCGGAGCCTCGACGATCCTAACAAAACCGTCGAACGGGCGCGCCACGATATTTTCATCGAAAACCTGCTCGTACACATCCTCCGCGACGGCAACCACTTTACACTCAAGGACAAGAAGCTGACGTAGGCGTTCTGTTAAAGCTTCTTAAATCCGTATCCGGCATTGATCGGACGCTTATCTTTCCGGAAAATAAGCCCATGATCCGGTTACGCGTCCTGCTGCTTCTCTACAGAGAAATTTATCCGTTTACGGTTTTTACCTCCCTGCTGATATGGCTGGTTTCAGGATCGCCGATGCTGTCGTCCGCCCATTTTCTGTCGTTTGCCGCTTCGTTCTTCTGGATACGGCTGATATGCCAGGCCCTGATCTGGTTCTTATTCCGCTCGACGCGGCGTCAGGGCTTTGTCTTTTTTCACCATTTCGGCTTTTCTGAAACAGAACTGGCGGTTTATACCTATCTCTTCGACCTGATTTTCTTCTGTATATGGATTTATCTGATCAGTCAAATCCTGTAACCAGCCGGCTAGAGGCCGACAGCATCTGGCTGGAATATGACAACCGACGCATCCTGCAAAACATTTATCTTCAGGTCCCAAAAGGGCAGATTACCGGGTTGCTGGGCAGAAACGGGTGCGGTAAATCAACATTGCTGGAGGTTATTTACGGCATCAGAACGGCCCAGAACCGTTCGGTACGCATTGACGGGATGTTTTATGACAAAGTATATAAACACCAGAACCGGGTTGCCTACCTGCCGCAAAAGGCGTTTGTGCCGGGTCATTTGCGCGTTAAAGAAGCCTTTGCGCTTTACCAATCCGATTTGGCTGCTGTCAGCCTGGTTTTTCCGGCCATAACAGACCTGTTGTCATACCGCATCGGCCAGCTATCCGGCGGACAGCAGCGGCTTGTCGAAACCCTTCTGGTTATTACCTCACCCGCTACCTTTCTGCTGCTGGATGAGCCGTTTTCTAACGTGATGCCTTTACACATTGAACTCCTCAGGCAATTGCTCCTGCTGGTAAAAGTCAGGAAGGGTATCCTGATCACCGACCATTTTTATCAGGATATCCTGCAGATCAGTGATCAGGTTTATTTTCTAAGCACAACCGGCCATACAGTTCCGCTAAAACACCCCGAAGCCGATCTTCGTGAGCTGGGCTACATCCGGTAACTGTACCACCAACAACACGCTACCGCGGGCTGCTCTCAAAGAGCTTGAGGGCATCGTCGTCGTTGTTCTTCACAATGTGCGCTTTCAGCTGTGCTTTCAGGCTGGCCGTAATCGCTTCATAACCTTTGGTGCCGTACAGGTTTTTCAGGTTCTGCGGGTCTTTCTGAATGTCGTACAGCTCCCAGAAGCTTTCGGGGCCGTAGAACCGGGCAATCGTGTAGCGGTCGGTCCGTAGCCCGAAATGTGGCGATACATGGTGCGGCTCGGGATACTCATAGTAATGGTAATACGCCTGATCCTGCCAGCTGGCTTTAGCATTGGTCAGCACCGGCAGGAAGGACTTACCCTGAAAATCGGCCGGTACGGCAGCGCCCATAATTGTCAGTAAGGTTGGTGCCCAATCGACATTCGAAACCACATGACGAACCTGAGTACCTGGTTTAATCACGCCCGGATACCGGATCACAAACGGCGTTTTGAGCGATTCTTCGTAAATCCAGCGTTTGTCGAACCAGCCGTGTTCGCCCAGATAAAAACCCTGATCGGAGGTGTATACCACGACTGTATTTTTAGCCAGTCCCGTTTTATCCAGGTAATCCAGCAGTTTACCGATGTTGCGGTCCAGCGAGTTGGCCGTAGCCAGATAATCGCGCATATACCGCTGGTATTTCCACTCAACGAGGGCCTTACCGCTCAGTTTTTTCTCGTCAAATTCACGGCTGATGCGGCCATAGTACTCCACATAGGCTTTTTTCTGCTCAGGCGTCATGCGGCGATACGTTCCGTTCCGCACCAGATTATCCAGTTGCTTGTCTAGGGCCGGTGTCATTTCCTGATTCTGGAAACGGGCTTTATACAGGTCGGCTTTTTCCTGAGCCAACTTTGCTTCATCCAGTCCGTAATCGGCGTTTATTTTCAGGTCTTCCTTGAGCCGCATTGTTTTGTCGATGCTCATGTCCTGCTTTTGGGCAGCCAGGCGGCCATCGTAGTTATCGTAAAACGTCGGCGGAATCGGGAAGGTCATCTTATCGTATGCGCCCAGGTCTTCAACCGCCGGCAACCACTCACGGTGCGTCGCCTTATGGCCTACGACCAGAAAAAACGGTTTCGCCGGGTCACGCTTGTCGAGCCACTCCGTTGATAGCTGCGTAATGACGTCAGTCACATAGCCCGGATAGCGCTTCGTCTGGTTTTGGGAATTTACAAAATCAGAGTTGTAATAACTCCCGTGCCCCGGCAGGATGTTCAGGTAATCGAAGCCATGCGGCAGACTGCCTAGGTGCATTTTACCGACCCAGGCAGTCTGGTAGCCGTTCTTCTGAAGTTCTTCGGGAAACACCGGCTGATTGATATCGAACACCTTTTCGTTGAACTTATACCCGTTGGTATGACTGAACTTGCCCGTCAGCAACGTAGCCCGGCTCGGTCCGC
>NZ_CAMFHL010000150.1 GCF_945952095.1 uncultured Arsenicibacter sp.
CCAAAGATGCTTCGCAGGCTCAGCATGACAAAGAGAAAAATGTCAGGTGATCAGACAGATCGAATCAATACGTGGCGCGGCCGCCCGACAGATCGAACGTAAAGCCGGTTGTAAAGCTGTTCTGAGGCGATACAATGTAGGCGACCAGATTAGCGGCCTCCTCCAGTGTTCCGCAGCGTTTCATCGGAATTTTGTCGGTCATATACGTCACCTGTTGCTCCGGCATCGCATCGACAAGCGGCGTCCGGATCACGGCAGGAGCCAGGGCGTTGACGGTAATGCCAAATTCGGCATATTCCTTACCCTGTACCTTCGCCATACCGATCACCGCAGCCTTCGAAGCGGAGTACGCCAGCATCCCTGCATTGCCCTCCTTACCGGCAATAGAGGCGATGTGCAGAATCCGGCCGTAGCGGCGTTCGATCATAAACGGTAGTACGGCTTTTGACGTATAGAAACTACTCATGAAGTTGACTTCGAACACCTTATGCAGATTTTCGCTCGTTACCTCATGGCTTTTTATGTTCGTGACACCCGTAATGCCAACACAGTTGATCAGGCTGTCAATTTGGCCGAAGTGCGTATGCGCGGCCTGTATCGCTTCCGTAACCCGTGCCTCATCGGTGATGTCGATGGCGACCCGGAAAGCGTGTTCACCGTAGCTGCCAAAGTGCTCTTCGAGGGCTGCTCCATTGAAATCCAGAAGTGCTACCTGTGCGCCATCGGCCAGAAATTTCTTCGCTACAGCCAAGCCGATGCCCGAAGCTGCTCCCGTAATCAGAGCAACCTGTCCGCTAAAATCTCCCATTGAAAAGTGATGTTTTCTTGTATTAATAATGTAAAATGTAGAATGGATAATGTGGAGCTGTGGCTGGCTGATACGTTTATATAGTCAGTAACGTACCGGCTGGCGTACGCTCATTACACATTGTTCATTAATAATTATACATTAATTTATTAATCAGTAAACCGCTTTTTCTACTGCACGGATACCGTATTTTTCGTCGTTAACGATATCGAGTACACGCTGGTTTAGTTCACCGATATAACTGATGGATGAAGGGTCAGGGATGTAGGCAGCTTTACGGGCAATGCTGTTTCGCAGGACGCCCCGGGCCATCAGCAGTTCTTTTTCTGCATAGTGGAACAATTCCATGTTCTGCAGCGAGAAGAAAATCTGCGGCATCACCCGTTCGAATAACTCAAAGGCTTTGGCATCTTCGCCGGAGGTCCGCAGTGTAAAGATTTTTTGCAGAATATCGGCAACGGCAAGTCCCGGCATCACCCCGCGGATACCCACCGGCACCAGTTCGAGCATGTACAAACCACCCCATCCCTCAAAGAGACCGATCCGGTTTTTTGTTTCATGGATAATGCTTTCAAACTTCGGCGCACAAAGCGGTTCTTCCAGTTTCAGGTACTTAAAGTTCGGATTTTCGTCCATCAGCTCTTTAATGAACCCGACACTGATCGACGAACCGCCCGGATTGAAGTCCTGAATCAGGACCGGTGTGTCCGGAATGGATTGTAAAAACTCGGACAGATAGACCTTCAGCGAGGCCTCCGGCAGGCTGAAAATACGGGGTACGGCCAGCGAAATGACATCGGCACCCGCTGCCACGTTGGCCTGTGCGAGCTTGATCGCCACTTTCAGCGACGGATGGGTCGACTGGGCGACGATTTTCAGACGGCCCGCAGCGTGCTCAACGGCAACCCGTACCACCTGTAGTTTTTCTTCGTCGGTCAGTTTGTAAAACTCACTGGCGTAGGCCGGCAGGCACACCGCCTTTATACCACCGTCAATGGCAAAGTCAATCAGATCGCGGAGCGCGGCTTCGTCGATTTCTTCGTTTTCAGTAAAGGGCGTCGGAACGATAGGCACTACGCCGAACAGTTCGTTTTCTACAGTTGTCATAACCTGGCTGGTTCTTGATTTTTGGTAACCACTTTCTTTTGTTGTACTTTATTGTCGACAATCGACAGGATCAATGTCGAGGCTAAAACCAGAATGCCACCGATGATGGCTTGCTGGTTCAGGGTTTCGCCCAGCCAGATGGCTGCAATAGGTAACCCCATGAACGTAATCAGATAATTTGAAATCGCGACCTGGGTAGCATCCAGATTCTTCAGAGCTTTGAAAAACAGGAGCATGGACAGGAAATTGTGAAAGAGCGTGAGGGAAATCATGCCAATCCATGTATTAGTCGTAAAGTCAGGGATACGGCCAAACATCTCGGGTTCGTAGTAAAGCACTAAGGGCGTCAGCAGTATCGACATCACCAGATAGGTGTAAAACACCATTTCGATCTCGGTAAAGCGGTCGGCTACTTTTTTACAGCCAACATTGTAGTAGGCATTGCCCAGGATAGCCAGAAAAATCAGCACGTTTCCCAGCGCATAGCGCGAACTCAGGTCAACGCGTTTGATGTCGTCGGTGGAGCATAGCGCCACACCGATGATCGCAATCGCAAAGCTGATCCAGCGGGCGGTGTTCATTTTCTCTTTTAGCAGCAGAAAGGCAAATACCGCCGTCACAACCGGCAGAATCATGACCATAATCGCCGCATTACTCGCCAGTGAAAACTGCGTTCCCCAGGTCATCAGCACCTGCGACGGAAAGGCCCCCAGTGCGGCCAGTTGCACAAAAATCAGGGCATCACTTAGTTTTTTACCCCCTTTCCGGAAATCGCGGACCACAAACGGCCCCAGAAAAATGGTAGCCAGCAACATCGGTGCCCAGACCGTGAAGTACGGCCCGACCTGGTCCTGCGTCAGCTTGATGCTGGTAAAATGGAAGGCCCAGATCAGGTTGCAGAAGAACAGGATCGACCACGAAACGATGGATTTTTTCATCTGAAGAACCTCACCCCAACCCCTCTCCTTAGTAAGGAGAGGGGCTTTTTCATGCCTTGGGGTGTTTTGATTAAGCATGAAGGTTTCATAATTGGCTGAGTAAGGTCTGACCGGTTGAGAATCGGGCAAGTGCGTCGTAATCCAGTTCAACACCGAGGCCATGCCCCTGCGGCACCAGCGCCGCTCCATCCACAAATTCAATGGGTTGCACAAGCAGGTCGTCGGTCCGGACGAGCTCGCCGAAGAGATCTGACGGAATCGTGCAGTTGATGCTGGCAGCAGCAATGTGCAGGCCCATGGTTTCCGAAATGCCAAGGTCTACCTCCGATCCCCGCCAGCAGGCTTTGCCTTCCAAATGGGCTATTTCGGCCAGCAGGACGCAGTTATAGGCCGATCCGTTGAAGTTATAGCCATCGACCGCATCGGCCCGCACAAAGGCAATCATGTCGCGGATATCCTGCGTATACGGCAGCGAAATATGCCGGAACATGGGGATACCGAGGGTTTCGCGGAGGTATTTGAAACCGGCCACGTCGGCGTGGAGGATCGGGTCTTCGAGGCCGAGCATAATGTCCTGTTCAACGCCGTCCATGAGCCGGAGCGTCGTTTCTACGTCAGTCCAGCGCTGGTTCGGGTCGAGGAGGATTTTGATGCCGTCGCCGCATTTTTTCTTGATTTCTTCGGTCCAGAGGCGTACCGGATCTTCATCCGAGCACTTGAATTTGAACGCCTTGTGGCCTTTCTGCATGGCTTCGTATGCTTTCTGCGCGGCATCTTCCGGTGTCCGGCGACCGGTCCAGCCAAAGCAGTCGATGCGGTCGCGGCAGGCTCCGCCCATGAGCTGGTGCACCGGTGCCTGCAACAGTTTACCGACAACGTCCAGAACCGCCGTTTCAAACGCTTCGTAGATCCGCTGGTCTTCAACGGGCAACCGGCGCCAGTTCAGTTTCAGGACATCCTGCCCGACAAGCTGCTGCATGGCCTGATGGAGCAACTCACCCGAGGCACTGCGGTAGGTTTCGCCGATGCCGGTCAGTCCGTTCTGAAGCGTCAGTTCAATGATCCACTTCGGTTGGTTGGCAAATTCCGTCCAGCGTTCGCCGGTCAGAAACTTTTGGGCAAAGGCCGCGTCCTTATCGATCACCTCTTCCGAGTTGAGGCTGTTCGGTTTGGCGGGCACAATGACCTGCGTGGCTTTAATGGATTGAATTCGGGTCATGGTTTCGGTTCAATAGCGTCTAACGAATAGGTTTGGGCCAGTTTGCGGATGTCGTAACTGAACGCAATGAACTGCTCTTCCCAATGGGCGGCCGATTCGGCGGTGTATGGGTAAAAGCCATGCGCATTCTGAACGCCTCTGGCACCGGCCGCTACCAGTTTCTCCATCATCGCCGGCGTTTCCGTGGCGTTACTGAGATCGGGAAACAGGTCTTTCATCACGGTCAGGTAGGCCGGAATGCCCGTGAGGTCCATAAACCGGAACGGGCCGGCAAAGGTGATCCAGTAGCCGAGGTCGTTGCGGAGTGAGCGGTCAACGTCTTCAATGGTCGCGTATCCGTTTTCGACCAGGTTAAAGGCCTCACGTAGCATGGCATACATGATACGGTTGGTAATGAACCCGCGGATATCCTTTTTGAGTACCGAGGGCTCTTTGCCCCATTGTTCGGCAATGGCTACCATCTTGTAGGCATACTGCACGTCGGATTCATTGCCGCAGATGATCTCCATGAATCGGGTAATGTGTGCCGGTTCGGCCCAGTGGATGCCGAGCACGCGCTCCGGATGCTTTAGCCCCTGCTGGAGGATGGTTACCGGAATGGCTGATGTGTTGCTGCCGATGATGGCCGTTGGCGAAAGAACCGTTTCCAAGCGCTGGTAAACCGATTTTTTCTCCTCTACACTCTCAATGATCGACTCAATCACGACATCAATGCCCGCCAGCTGGCCCACATCGTCGGTGATCGTTAACCGGTCCAGCATCGTTTCGGGCGCATCCGTTAATAAGCCTTCTTCGTTCAGCTGGTTCAGAAAGCCACGTATACGTTCGCGGGCTTCTCCGGCCGTGCTCATGTCCTTAATCAGCGACGTAACCGGATGACCGGCGGCAAGGATACAGGTAGCAATGCTGCTGCCCATCAGGCCAAGTCCGACAGTACCGATGCGCATGGGAGTAATCATAACGTTGAGTAAATTAAGCGTTATCAGGAAGTACGGCGATGGCGTCAATTTCGACCTTAATGCCATCCGAAAGCACCGACTGGACGGTTGTACGGGCGGGCAGTATGCCGCTGAAAAACGAGGCATAAGCCGCGTTGTACCGGTCAAAATCCTGAATGTTTTCGAGGTGAACCGTGCACTTCACAATGTTATCAATCGTACCGCCCGCCGCTTCCACAATTTTCTGCACGTGGGAGAGGGTGAGCAGGGTTTCTTCTTCAATGGTTCCGTGTATAACCTCACCGGTTTCAAGGTCAAGCGGGCCCTGACCGCTGACGAACAGTAAGTTACCGACCCGGACACCGGATGAGTAGGCACCGGTATTCACGGCTTTAGCGGGATGTTTTATTTCGGTTTTCTGCATGCTTAGTGAGCCAGTTTATCAGACAATGGCCATGTACTGAATGAAGTCAGGAAGTTAACTAAATTGTTTACAGCATGGTCAAGTAAATGTTTACCTTTTTCGGCAGTGCCAAGCTGTGGTTCACCGCTGCTCCCGTTGCCGGAAATAAACGCAGTCTGTTTAAATACTGTCACGCCGCGATAGGGTTCGTCGTCTTCCCAAGCGATATAGCCATTACTGGCCGGTCGCCGGGCCCGTTCCACCCGCTCCATCCATACTTTTTCGGGATAGAGGTGCAGCATCAGGCTGGTTTCGTATTCGCAGGCATGGCTTAACGCCGGACTTTCCATGGGTGGTGTACCGGCAAACACGTTTCCGGCCAGTTCCCAATAGGTTGCCAGCGCAATAGTTGGCTGGTGGCTTTCGTCAAAGCGTTTACTCAAAAGGGCCAGTGCCTGCTTCACCGGCGTTATGTTTCCGCCGTGTCCGTTCAGCAGAACGATGCGTTTCGCGCCGCTCAGCACCAGCGACTGTACCAGATCAACTACCACTTTTGTATACAAATCTGGTGCAATACTCAGGGTGCCACCAAAAGACAGGTGATGATCACTTGATCCGAACGGCAGGGTAGGGCAAAGCAGGATTTTATCAGGTAAAACAGCCTCTGCTTTCTGCGCAATTTTGGTGACAATATCCGTGTCTGTTGACACCGATAAATGTGGCCCGTGCTGTTCAATTGCCCCTAATGGCAGCAAGACAACATGGTCTTTTACATAGTGATTATTATCAGAATATGTAGAGGCAAAAAATAGCATAAATACTGTAGGAATATGTTCGGATAAAATTCTGTACTATATATAGATATTTTGTCTGAATAAGCTACTTTTTGATCTGGTATTTCTTAGAAAATAAACTGCTTTCCGGTTGTTTACTGTTTTTGTTTTCTCCTCGCTCAGAGGAGAAAACAAAAACAGCTCATTCGCTAGTACCCTGAATTCTGTTTCAGCACGGAGGTACCATTTACGACGCTCAAATCAATCTGTGCCTGTGGAATAGGGTAAATTTCGTTTTTGCCCTTTTTGAACGTAGCGCCCTTCATGTATGTAAAGTCGTAGCCCGAGATCGAGGTTTCGTGTTTTACATACGCATTCAGGGTGTTGGCCATGTAGCCGGTACCATTGTCCCAGCGGCGGAGGTCAAAGAAGCGGTGGCCTTCCATAGCCAGCTCCAGTTTGCGTTCGAACCGCACGGCTTCACGGGCAAAATCTTTACCTTTTGTTGTGAACTCGGTCGTATACAGACCAACCTTGTAATTGGCGGCCGGTTCGTTGGTAAATCCTTTCAGCGGCGCCGTGTTGTCCACGTACTTTTTAACCCAGCCAGTCTGGTTGGCCGCCCGGGCCCGTACCTGGTTAACATACGTCTGCGCCTGTGCCAGACTTCCGATTTCAACCTCACACTCCGCAGCCCACAACAACACGTCGGCAAAGCGGATCATGGTGTAATTGTTTGACGTCCAGCGTGAGAAGGCCGAGGTCGTAGCAGCCTGTGCCTGATAATAGATGGTTTTTATCGGGCTATACGGGCCGGCTACCGGTTGTACACGAATCCATGCCTTACCCGGATGAACGCCCCAGTCCAGATACGGGATACCACGGCGGCCGACAGTCCAGTCAAGCCGTGCATCAAGCGTGCCCTGATACGGGGTAAACGGTGCGCTGCTTTCGATATTCTGGTCGTTTGCAATGTCCGAATCGTTGAAGGTATCAATAAGCGGCAGGCCGGTTGCCGGATCGGTTTTATACGAGTTCACAAGGCTGAACGACGGTTGGTAGGCCCCGCAGCAGGTAGCCGGACCGCCCATCGGGAAGTTCAGCGCATCGCCGTAGTTGCCGTTCTGGTATGAATCGGCCACCGACATCTGCACCGCAAACACGGATTCCGGTCCGTTTTTCTTCGACGGGTTGAAGTTATCGGCGTAGTTGGTCAGTGCATATTTAGCGCCCGAAGCCGTAACCCCATTGGCGATGATATCGGTCAGCACCGCCTTTGCTTCCGTGTATTTGTCCTGAAACATATAAGTTTTGGCGAGGAATGCCTTGGCTGCCCAGCTGTTTGCCCTGCCGACTTCAGTTTTAGTAGCGCTCAGGTTATCGGCCGCAAATTTAAAATCGGCTTCGAGCTTAGCCCACGGCGCAGTCGAATTAGCCACGTTGTAATTGCCGTTGGCATAACTCACGGTCTCGTCCAGATACGGGATATTTTCCCACATTTTTGCGGCTTCGAAATGGTACACCGCCCGCAGAAATGTCGCTTCAGCCTTAATCTGTTTGGCTTCATCGGCGGTCAGGGACGGGTCAGCCGTCTGAGCCAGTACGCGCAGAACGTCATTCGCCCGCTGCACACCGGCATACAGTACCATCCACTTGTTGTTGAACGGTGGCATTGAGGCATCGTAGTTATAGCTTTCAACGGCTTCCATCGGTGGCAGGGCCGACGCCTGGGTGCCGGTATGGGCGTCGTCTGACGTTACCCCACCGAAAATCCAGTTGCTGACGCCGACAAAATAGTAAGTGGTATTCGGAACGCCCCAGCCGTCGAGGAGGGAGTAGGCACCGGTCAGCAGGCCTTTCACACCGGCTTTGTTGGCCAGCGTACTTTCGCTGGTCGAACCGAGGGCGCCGATTTCGAGGTATTCCTTGTTGCAGGCGTTAGTTGCCGTGATTAATACCAGGCAACTTGCCAGGAGTCGAAGAGAGAGTCTTTTCATGATTGGCAATGTGTTAGGTATTGTTAGAATGAAAGATTTAAGCCGAGGATGAAGTTTTTCTGGTTGTTCGGGTAGTTGGCGTAATCAACACCGAACGCTGAACTGTTACCGCTGATCTCAGGGTCAAGACCACTGTATTTTGTCAGGGTGAACAGGTTAGCGCCCTGTGCGTAGACCCGCAGCTTGTTTATACCCAGTCGTTTCAGCGTCGACGGGCTTACGGTGTAGCCGATCACCAGCGAACGCATTTTCAGGAACGAGCCGTCTTCGACATAGAAGGAGTTCGATACCCCCGACGAGCTGAATGAGCCGGTTGACTCAATTTTCGGAATCGACGAACCGGTGTTGGTCGGGCTCCACGCATTCAGGAGATCGTTGCTTTTGGCACCTACGTAAGTACTGAAGAAGTGCGTAAACGACTTAATCGTGTTGTAGATTTCGTTACCCTGCGAACCAAACAGCGTTGTCGAAAAGTCAAAGTTCCGGTACGTCACGCCAAGGTTCAGGCCGTAGGTGAAATCGGGGTTTGGGTTGCCGAGGAACGTCCGGTCAGCCGCTGTAATCTGGCCGTCGCCGTTCACATCCTGGTATTTAAAGCGGCCAGGCGCGGCACCGCTCTGTGTTGGTGAGGTAGAAACATCGGCATCGCTCTGGAACAGGCCAAGCACTTTGTAGCCAAAGAACGAACTCACCGGCTGACCAACCTGATTGCGGATAACCGTACCGAGGTTCTGTGTATTAGCCGCGTCGAAATAGCCCGGGTTCGGAATATTCACAACTTCGTTTTTATAGGTCGTGATGTTAGCGCCGATTGTGAATTTCAGATCGTTATTAACGGTGCCTCTATACGTAGCTGCCAGGTCAACCCCTTTGTTCTGAATATCGCCGATGTTTACGGTTGGGGCCGTGGCGCCGCCCGCCGATGCCGGCAATGGTTGGGTGAAGAGCAGCCCGTTGATCGACTTCTTGTAATATTCCAGGGAGATGTCGAGCTTGTTGTTCAGGATGCTGGCGTCGAACCCGATGTTGGTAACAATGTTTTCTTCCCAGCCTGTGTTCGGGTTACCGATGCTGATCTGCGCAAAACCCTGCGATAATTTGGCCGCGCCGGTAATGTCGTAATAGGCATTGGCAAAGTTACCGCCGAAGAGCGTGAAGGCGTTGGCCGGACTCACGTTGTTCTGTGAACCCAGTACCCCGTAGCTACCACGGATTTTCAGGTCGTTCAGCCAGGTAACGTTTTTCATGAACTCTTCGCCCGTGACGCGCCAGCCCGCTGAGAATGAAGGAAAAATACCATACCGGCGATTGGCACCGAAGCGCGATGAACCATCACGGCGGACGGTAACGCCCAGCAGGTATTTGTCATCAAATGAGTAGTCGGCGCGCCCGAACACCGAGAACAGCGTGTTGTTATAGGCGCTGCTGGCGTTGGTAATATTGGTCGTACCGTTTGACAGACTCAGGTAATCGAAACTGGTTGAGAACAAGCCGCTGGATGATCCTGTCAGAAAGCGGCCGTAGTTGCGGATGGCTTCCGAACCGGCAATGACTTTCAGATTATGCTTGCCGAAGGTATTCAGATACGTCAGCGTATTTGTCCACATCGTGGTACTGTTGTACAGGGCTGATTCGGCAAACGAGTTCGGGTTTGTGTTGCCTTCCGAGTTGTTATACGGCGTGAAGGTGAAGTTTGTATAGTATTGGTTATCAATGGTTCCGCCAATGCTCGTACGGGCCGTAAAGTGTTTCAGGAAATCAACTTCCGCAAAGATATTTCCCACGATATCCCATGTATTGCTCTTATTGTTTACCGTATTTTTCTGCACGGCAACCGGGTTGGAGGAACTACCCAGCTCAGGGCCTGTAAATGTTCCGCCGTAGTTGCCCTTGATGTCGTACACCGGAATAACCGGCATGTTCCGGTACGTCCACGCAATCGGGTTACCGCTGCTGAGGTTATCGAAACCCGGATTCTGCTTGTAGAAAACATACATGTTTTCACCCACCCGGACATTGTTTTTCACCTTAAACTGGGTATTGACGCGGGCTGAGTAGCGTTTCAGGTAGGATTCAATCATTGTACCCTGCTGGTTGAAATAACCCAGCGAAACCAGGTAGTTCGACTTATCCGTACCACCACTGGCTGTCAGGTTATGGTTGGTCATCGGGGCCGTTTTAAAGAGCTCATGGAACCAGTCGGTACCGGATTTATTCAGGGCCTGAATCAGGTAGTTACTGGCCGGATTGGCGGCATCGAAATTGTATTTTGACGGGTCAACAGCTGCGCTGCCGGCATTGCCGACACCGGTTGCTCCGGGACCACGGTAGGAGAAATCAGGAATACCGTTCTGGAACAGACTCGTGTTAGGATAAGCCTGTTTCGTCAGTGTCGCAAAGTTCTGCGAGTTCAGCAGGTTGAACACATTGCCTTTTAGCGGCTGCTGACTGCCATAATAGGCATCGTAGGTGATAACCGGTGCCCCTGACTTGCCTTTTTTCGTCGTTACGATAATTACGCCGTTAGAGCCCCGAACCCCGTAAATGGAGGCGGCACCGGCATCTTTCAGGACCTGCATCGATTCAATATCGTCGGCGCTGACATCGTTCAGTTCGGCCTGTACACCATCCACCAGCACCAGTGGCTGGGCATTACCAAACGAGCTGATACCACGGATAAAGATGTTGCTCGGGCTGCCGGGGGCGCCTGAACTGATAACGTTTACCCCTGCGGCCTGCCCCTGAAGGGCCTGTACTGCCGAACCGGCCGGAATGGATTTAAGGGCTTTCATGTCGACAATTGACACGGAACCGGTAATATCTTTCTTACGCTCAGATGAGTAGCCGGTAATGACCACTTCACTGAGAGACGTAACGGAAGGTGTCAGAACAACAGAGATAGTTGTCTGATTACCAACGGGAATTTCCTGTGTTACATACCCGATGTATGACACAATCAGGGTTGCGCCCGGCGCGGCGTTGATCGTAAACGTTCCGTCTGCGTTGGTTGACGTGCCGTTTGTCGTATTGCCTTTCAGCAGGATGGAGGCTCCGGCAATCGGTTGCTGATCGTCGGCAGCAGTGACTTTCCCTTTGACGGGTGTCTGCGCCCATACCATGACGGACGTAAGCATGCAAAGGAGCAGCATGCAGACCTTTTCTTTTGGAAGGAGTAAAGAGCGAATCATGATCTATTAAGTTGAAAAAAAACAGTTACGCTTTGTCTGTACTGGTACTAAATACCTACCTCCTCGATCAACCGGAAAAAAGAAATCTATCGGAATTGTGCAGCCATAAATCACCCGTTAACCGGTATAAATACCGGTCCGGAATCGGACGGAAAAAGCTTTTCATTTGCCGGAAAAAGACTCCGGAAAAAAGCGTTTACCATTCATATAGTACACGCAGATTCAGAATACGCCGAAAGGCATTTTCACTTCTGAACAGACCGGCTTAGAAGTGCATGCGGTCAGCAGTCATCAAATCTTTCATAAAGTATTGAGTTTTTCAGGGAGCAACAAATTATTGCCGTTGAATATGTTTACAAAGAAAAGGTTATTTTGTAAACAAAGTCAAATGCGCAGCAATATTTTTTTTAGAAAAGGTCAAAAAAGTGTCAGAAGGCAGCGTGCTGGTACAGACAGATAAACAAAAACCCTGACACCGCTCAGGGCATTGTGTCAGGGCCGGAGTTAGAATGTGCTGTGTGCTGCTAAGCCTGAGAATAGAGAAGTGTTTATTTTCTCTATTGTGACCTATGCAAATGGAAAAATGGACAGGTTATTGATTATGAAACAGTTGTAAATACAGGGCTCATTGGTCTTCGAGCTCAAGTACGGCGACTTCGCCACGGATCAGATGGCGTGACAGTGTTTCTTCAGCCAGTTTAAGGTCACGGTTTTGCAAAGCTTTCAGTAATTGCCGGTGTTCCTGGTCCGTGAGTTCGTAGTCATCCATGTGAATCTGCGTTTTACCGAGTTTCTGGTGAAACAACGGAATGTTGCTGAGCTCGTATAAATCCTTAAGCTTGTCGTTCTGAGCGCAATCAATGATTGTTTCGTGAAACTTGACATCTGCCTCACAGGCACCGCCGAAGTAACCCCGTTCGACCATTGATGAAAAATCATTACAGATCTCTTCCAGCCGTTCCAGTCCTTTTTCGTCAATTTTCTGTATGGCTAGCCTGATTGCGCCGAGTTCCAGTACTTCCCGTAACTCCCTGATCTGCCGGATATCATCTGCGGACATGGACTTTACAAAGTAGCCGCCTTTTTCACCGGTCACAATCAGTTGTTCACCCAGCAGGCGGGTCAGGGCCTCACGGACGGCCATACGGTTTACTTCCAGCCGTTTAGCCCAGATGTCTTCCTTCAGGCGGGTACCTGCTCCAAGCTGGTTTGACAGTATTTTACGACGAAGTTCTATATAAACTTTATTTGCCAGTGAATCAACCTTCATTTTGTAGTCAAAAAATGTGTGAAAATGTAAACAATTTTTAGCTATCTTTGTAAAGGTAAAATTAATTACATAAAAAAACACATCATAGCTGCTTATACTACTATAAATTCTAAAGTTTTTATCAACGTTCAATCTAATCATCCGGAATGACGCATTTCGTGTATAACCGACGGAATTTTGTTAAACGTGCAGCGATGGGCAGTCTGGTGCTCGGGGCTGCTTTACCGGCGATGGCCGCCCAAAAAACAACAGCTACCGGCAAACGGGTCGGGATCATCGGCCTCGATACCTCACACAGTACCGCCTTCACCAAAGCCTTAAACAGCCCTGATGCCAGCCCTGACTTTATGGGCTACAAGATTGTGGCTGCCTACCCTTACGGAAGCAAAGACATTGAAAGCAGTACCAAACGGATTCCGGGGTATACGGACGAAGTAAAAAAGCTGAACGTCGAAATCGTTGACTCCATCAGTGACCTGCTGAAAAAAGTTGATGTGGTGATGCTCGAAACCAACGACGGGCGGCTGCACCTCGAACAGGCTTTGCTGGTGTTGAAAGCCGGTAAGCGGCTGTTTATCGACAAGCCAATTGCCGCTTCGTTGCCGGACGCCATTGCCATTTTTGAGGCCTCGCGTAAATACAATATTCCGATCTTCTCGGCATCGTCGCTCCGCCATATAAAAGGTATTGAAAAAGTAGACCGGAAAACGGTGGTCGGCGCGGACACGTTCAGTCCGGCAGTGCTGGAAAAAACGCACCCTGATTTGTTCTGGTACGGTATTCATGGCGTCGAAACGCTGTACACCGTCATGGGTACAGGCTGCAAACAGGTTGTCCGGGTGCACAACGACGGGACCGACATCGTGATCGGGACGTGGGCTGACGGCCGCGTCGGCACATTCCGCGGCACCCGCACAGGCAAGCACGATTACGGCGGCACGGTATACACGCAGAACGGCAACATTGTGCTTGGCCCGTACGGCGGCTACGAACCCCTGCTGAAAGATATTGTCCATTACTTCGAAACCGGTGAAGTGCCGGTTACCCCCGAAGAAACCCTCGAAATTTTTGCCTTTATGGAAGCCGCCGACGAAAGCAAACGCCGCGGCGGCGCTCCGGTCACCCTTGCCAGTGTCATCAAAAAATAAAGAGCGAAAGAGCGGCCGCTTTGCGGCTGAAGAGTGAAAGAGCGAAACATTCTGCCACTCTATCATTCTTTCACCGCAAAGCGTCTTATCACTCTTTCGCTCTA
Source organism: uncultured Arsenicibacter sp. (assembly GCF_945952095.1). Taxonomy (GTDB): domain Bacteria; phylum Bacteroidota; class Bacteroidia; order Cytophagales; family Spirosomataceae; genus Arsenicibacter. The sequence goes on from NZ_CAMFHL010000150.1 coordinate 13,894, forward strand.
TCACTCTTTCACTCTTTAAAATATGCCTGCTCAACCTGTTTCCCGCCGTGAGTTCATTAAGCGGAACTCCCTCTCAGGACTGGGGGCTGTGCTAGCCCCGTCCCTGCTGACCCATGCGGCACCGGCGGCCCCTGACCGGCCGACGGTTGCTGTCTCACATTCGCTGGCTGAGCCACCGGCTTTGCTGGGCGGTAAGCCAATCCGGAGTAAAGAATGGCCCGCATGGCCCGTCTGGAAGCCCGAAACCGATGAGAAACGGTTGCTGGAGGTTATCCGCAGCGGTGTCTGGTCGCGGGCCAGTGTGGTTACGGAGTTTGAAAATGAATGGGCCAAAACCGTCGGGGCGAAGCGCTCGCTGGCAGTTGTAAATGGTACAAACGCCCTGATTACGGCCCTGGCGCAACTGGATATCCGGGGCGGCGACGAGGTGCTGGTGCCGCCGTATACCTTTATCGGTACCGTGGCGCCGATTCTTGCCAACGGGGCCATGCCGGTGTTTGTCGATATTGATCCGGCCACGTTTCAAATTGATCCGGCCAACATTGAGGCGAAAATAACGCCCCGGACAAAGGCGATTATTCCGGTTCATATCCTCGGTCTGCCCGCCGACATGCCGGCCATCCTGGCCATTGCCAAAAAGCATAAACTGGCCGTTATCGAAGATGCCTGTCAGGCACATATGGCCGAGATCAACCACCGGAAAGTCGGTACGTTCGGGGATGCGGGATGTTTCAGCTTTCAGAATTCGAAAAATCTGGCCATCGGTGAGGCGGGGGCCATTGTCAGCAACAACGACCTCTTTATGGACCGCTGCTTTTCGTACCACAACTACGGCAATCCCTATGGCATGGCTTCGGGAGTGATCGGCGCGGGAACGATTATGCAGGGTAACAAACAGCGGATCACCGAATATCAGGCCGCTATCGGGCTGGCCCAGCTGAAACGCCTGGATGCCGAAACGACGCTGCGGAATGAGAACGCGGCTTACCTCAAAGCAAAGATTGAGAAAATCCCGGGCGTCGTACCCTACAAGCTTTACGATCATGTGACCCGGGCGGCGTTTCACCTGTTCCCGTTCCGGTACAAAAAGGACGCCTTTAAAGGGTTGTCGCGGGACACATTCCTCAAAGCACTGACCGCTGAGGGTATTCCCTGCTCGAAAGGATACGCCACGCTGAACAACATGCCGTATCTCAACGACGCTTTCCAGTCGAAAAACTACCGGAAAATGTACCCGAAAAACACGCTGGATTTTAACCGGTATGTTGCGCAGAATCATTGCCCGGAAAACGACCGTATCTGCAACGAAGAAGCTGTCTGGTTTACCCAGAACATGCTGCTGGGCACACGCGCCGACATGGACGAAATTGCCAATGCCATCGAAAAGATCTACAATCACGCGGATAAACTCGCCGGTCTCAAATGAAAAAACTGCTTTGGCTTGTCGTCGTACTGGCTTGTTCACCGGTCATGGCCAAAGGCTGGAAGGCGGGTGTGGCCAGGGTGGTGATTACCCCTGACGGCCCCATCTGGCAGGCGGGCTATGCGTCGCGTACCCATGCCTCGGAAGGCAAACTGCACGATTTATGGGCAAAGGCACTGGCCCTTGAAGATGAAAACGGCAGGCGGGTGGTTTTGGTAACCACCGATATGCTGGGCTTCCCGAAAGCAATGTCGGACCGGATTCGGGAGCAGCTGAAAAAACAAACCGGTCTCGACAAAAGCCAGATTATCCTGAACAGCTCACACACGCATTCAGGACCGGTGCTGTACGATGCCTTGCAGGACATTTATCCGCTCAGCGAAGCCGGCCAGAAAACGATTGATGCCTACTCCCGGAAGCTGGAAACGACGATTGTGGGGCTGGTTACCAACGCCATTGCCGACCTCGAACCGGCAGACCTCTTTGCGCAGAACGGTGTCACGCGGTTTCAGGTGAACCGCCGGAATAACAAGGAGGGGGCGTTGCGGGAACAAACCGAACTGAAAGGCCCCAACGATTATGCCGTTCCGGTGATTAAGGTCGTGACCGCTACCGGCAAGCTGAAGGCCATTACGTTTGGTTATGCCTGTCACCCGACCGTGCTTGACCTGTATCAGCTGTCGGGCGATTATCCGGGGTTTGCCCAGCTTGAGCTCGAAAAAACGTTTCCGGGTACAACCGCTCTGTTTTTTCAGGGGGGAGCCGGTGACCAGAACCCCTTGCCGCGCCGGACAGTTCCGCTGGCCAGGCAGTATGGCCGTGAGCTGGCCGTGGCCGTGGAGCGCGTACTCGAAGAGCCGATGCGCCCGCTGGCAGCCCAAGCCAGAACGGCCTATGTTGAAATCGACCTGCCGTTATCAGCACCACCAACGGAAGCCGATCTGAAAAAAACGCAGCAGGACGAAGCGCCCTACATGCGGCGGTGGGCCACCCGCCTGCTTAGTGAAAAACAGCAGGGAAAGCCGTTCAGGTCCTCATACCCGTACCCGATGCAGCTCTGGAAACTGGGCGATCAGCCGATTTTCAGCTTCGGCGGTGAACTGGTAATTGAGTATACCCTTACCTGCAAACAGCGCTTCGGACAGGACGTGTTTGTGATGGGCTATTGCAACGACGTGATGGGTTATATCCCGTCGGCAACCATTCTGAAAGAGGGGGGCTACGAAGGCGCTTCCTCACAAATGGTTTACGGCCTGCCATCCATCTGGGATGCCCGCGTACCCGATCTTATTCAACAGGAAATCACCCGTCTGGCCGCGCAGGTTGGTCTGGAGGGGAAGTGATTCCGTTATACCCTTAAACGAAAATGACCCTGATCAACGCTACTGACATACTTGCTTCTTCATTAACGGCCACGCCCTGTTATTCGGGGTTTCCGCTGGCGCACGATACCTATAATGCCATCACGGCTGCCAGCGACGGCCGGATTTATTACGTCCTCTGCTCGGAATCGTATGATACCGGCGGGCAGATGTATGCCTACAATCCGGTCACTGATCAGACGGAATGGCTTGCTGATCTGACCGATAGCTGCGGAGAAAAGCAGGCCAATGCCATCCCGCAGGGGAAAAGCCATGTCCGGTTCTACGAACATGCCGGTAAGCTGTATTTTGCCACCCATATCGGGGTGTACGAGATGATCGACGGCATGGAGCGTTTGCCCGTTACGGCGCCGGACGGCAAACAACTGTATCAGGGCGGGCATTTTCTGGCTTATGACCTGGATACCAAAACGGTGGAAGACCTGGCCATTGCACCGGAAGGGGAAGGAATTCTGACCATGACCATCGACCGCGAACGGGGGCATTTGTACGGGATTACGTGGCCGCTCGGCTATTTCATTCATCTGGATCTGAACACGCGGGTACTGAAAACCGTAGGGCTGGTTTCGGCCCGAGGCGAAGCCGGAATACCGGGTGATGATTACCGGGTATTATGCCGGTCGATGCTCGTTGACCCGCGTGA
>NZ_CAMFHL010000151.1 GCF_945952095.1 uncultured Arsenicibacter sp.
TCTACACGTAAGGAGTCGTCGGCAGCGTCAGATGTGTATAAGAGACAGGAACCGTTACCGGCTGATTGGCAGACCATTTCGATCCGGAAACTGACGTTTCAGCACCATGCCGGCACCGACCGGAAAGGGGCGGGGCTGGAACAGGTAAGTCTGGACGTGCGGCGGGGCAAACGGGTGGCGCTCATCGGCGAAAGCGGTAGCGGCAAAAGTACGTTGCTGACGCTTCTGCGCGGCCTCTATACCCCTGCCGCCGGGGCGCAGATTGAGATTGACGGGGTGGCGCAAGCCGGCCTCGGGGTGATTGCCGATACGGTGACGCTGTTTCCGCAGGAGCCGGAGATTTTTGAAAATTCAATTGCCTACAACATCACGCTCGGGTTGCCGTTTCCGGAAGCCGATGTGCTGGCCGCCTGCGAAACGGCCCGCTTCAGCAGTATTCTGGCGCAGCTACCCTACGGGTTGGATACCAACATTCAGGAGAAGGGCGTGAACCTGTCCGGCGGGCAAAAGCAGCGGCTGGCCCTCGCGCGGGGCATTCTGGCCGCCCGTACCAGCGACATTGTGCTCTTCGATGAGCCGACCAGCAGCGTTGATCCAAAGACCGAATTTGAGATTTACAGCCAGATCATGGCTGAGTTTGCCGGGAAAGCCGTAGTCTCGACCCTGCACCGGCTTCACCTGCTGCCCATGTTCGACTACATCTACATCCTGGAGCAGGGACGGGTGATTGATCAGGGCACCTTCACGGAGTTGCGGGAGCGCAGTACGGTTTTTCAGTCGATGTGGGCCCATCAGAAGGGCTTTGCCGATGCCTTGCCCGGGGAGGTGGCTCTTCCGGCGGGGGTAGAATAGAGATTTTTTTCGGGGTACTAATACTTTCTGAAGTAATCCCGGCGGCACGACCCGAAAGTCGTGCCGCTTCTTTTATATGCTAGGGAGTTGGCGGTACTATCTTACCCGATCAACCCCTGATACACCTCCCAATACGCCTTTGCTGCTTTTGCCCAGCTGAACCGTTTGGCATGCCAGCGAATGCGGTCGGCCTTTAAGGGGTCGTCGTAGTAGGCCATCATGCCTTGCCGGAATACCTCAACCATATAGTCAGGTTCAAAGTTTTCCCAGAATACCGCTTCGAAACCGCCGATTTCGGGCAGGCTGGTGCGGTTAGACAGAAATACCGGCTTACCGATGCTCATGGCCTCGACCACGGGAAGACCAAACCCTTCAGTCAGTGACGGGAACAGAAAGGCTTCGCAGTGTTCATACAACCACCATTTGGTTTCTTCGTTAATGGGGCCGGTCATGAGCAACTGACCGGCTACGCCAATTTTCTGCGCCTGTTCGCGGATATGCCGGGCATAGTCGTGCGAATCATCACCGGCAATGACGAGTTTATAATCCGGAAAAGCCTGTAACAGGGGCAGGAGCACATGACAGTTCTTTTTGGGATGGACAACCCCCAGAAACAGGAAAAACGGCACAGACTCCAGCTGGCCGGCAAACGAAGGGGTTGTGTCAGCCGCCTGCGCACTGACCGGCCGCGGATTGAGGCCAAGGTGAATCACCTTTACGGGTTGGTCGGGCCGTATGGTCAGGTGTTGCCGGACGACGGTGGCGGTATAGTCTGAGATGGTCGTTATCAGGGCCGCCCGGTTTATTTTCTGTTGCAGCTGGGCAAGTTTCCGGCCTTTTTTAGCGTCAGAATAATCGGGGCGGTCCAGAAAGTTAAGGTCCTGTATGGTCAGGATGATCTTTGCCTTTTTACCGGAGAGCGGACTGACCGGAGGCAGGTGCGCATCCTGGTGCATGGCGTGCCACAGGTCATAAGGTTTAGACACAATACGGTCGACCCAACTGGCTGTGTGGTAGTTTACCTGATCGCCAAACAGGCCATTTTTCCCTTTTGGCATACCGAACGTCAGACGAATGTCACTATCGGCCGGCTGCTGCCGGATCAGCTCCTGGCCGAGGTGCAGGCAGAGTTGACCCAGACCGCTGTTGAGGTCGCGCAGGCGTTCCGTATCAATAAAGAGCGTATGCATAAAGGTTATGGGTACTGGTAAAATAACCAGTGCCACCGCGTTGTGCAGTGGCACCGATGGATCAGTATTTCCTAATTTTGACAAAATTAGGAAATATTGTGAAATCCGGATTGTGCTGTCTGCGCTTACACCCGGGCAGCCAGGTTACGCAGGTACATGTCGGCCAGAACCAGCGCGGCCATCGCTTCTACAATCGGAACGGCGCGCGGAACCACACACGGATCATGACGGCCTTTGCCCGACACCACCGCCGGTTGCCCGTGAACGTCAACGCTTTCCTGATCCTGCATGATGGTCGCAACGGGTTTGAACGCTGTGCGGAAGTAAATCGGTTCACCGTTGGAAATGCCGCCCTGGATACCGCCCGATAGGTTGGTACGGGTCCGGACCTTGCCTGTCTCGTCGGTATAGAACGCATCGTTATGTTCTGAGCCATACAGCTCTACGCCGGCAAAACCGCTGCCGTATTCAAAGCCCTTTACGGCGTTGATGCCCAGCATGGCCTTGCCCAACTCGGCATGTAGTTTATCAAATACCGGTTCGCCCCAGCCCGCCGGAACACCGGTAATCACGCAATCGACCACACCGCCGATGGAGTCTCCTTTCTTGCGGGTCTCGTCGATATAGTCAAACATCTGCCCGGCCATTTCCGGATCCGGACAGCGGACGGCGTTGTTTTCGGTCTGGCTCAGATCCAGTTCCTGATACGATTTAGTAAGTTTCAGTTTACCGACCTGCGAGACATAGGCCTGAATCTCAATACCCTGATGTGCCAGCAGTAGTTTGGCTACCGCACCGGCAGCCACGCGGGCGGCCGTTTCACGGGCCGACGACCGGCCACCGCCCCGGTAATCGCGGGAGCCGTACTTGGCCGTATAGGTATAGTCTGCGTGCGACGGGCGGAACTGTTCGGCAATATGGCCGTAGTCCTTGCTGCGCTGGTCGGTGTTGCGGATCACAAGGGCAATGGGTGTACCCTGGGGCTTGCCGTCAAATACGCCCGAAAGTACCTCAAATTCGTCGGCTTCACGGCGCTGGGTCGTAATCCGTGACTGTCCCGGTTTGCGCCGGTCCAGCTCCGTCTGAATAAAACCGGTATTGAAATCAACCCCGGCAGGGCAACCATCAATGACCACCCCAATGGCCGGACCATGGGACTCACCGAAGGTTGAAATTTTGAATATGGTTCCGTATGTACTACTCATCAGCGTCTAAAAAGCACAAATATCATTCCGATTATCATAACGATCAATATCACATTGGCAATTGCCCGAATTATCGCGGGGATGTTGATGAAGGGTTTGCTGCTGTCGAGCTGGCTCAGTCCGGTATAAATCGACACGGCTTCGGCAGTGGCCGACGGGATCACAACCGCCTCTCCGGCCGCTGCGGTTTGTCCGGCGCTGCCGCCCGCCTGTACCGTAATCGCTGACCGCAGGGTGTCATACCGCGCGGCGCCGGGATCAAAATATACCCAGAAAAAGACTTTCTTCAGCGGAAAGGATAGTGCCTGCCGGGGCATTAGAAAGTAGTCAAACGACTTATAGCCGTTAATCTGGTAACCGTTCCGGTTTACCGACTGGCTGGTACCGGCGGGCAGAATGGTCGGGTTGTCCGGGTCGTTGGCGGCGTCCTGCACGTTGGGTGCCTGTAAAGAAGCAATGTTGCCTTCACCTTCGATCCGGAACGAATAGCGTGTACTTTTTCCAACGTCAACTTTTGAGCGTTCGATACTTTCAGCGAGCCGGAATTTCCCGACGGCAATCTGACCGCTCATCGGGTGAGGCGGCAGGGGCTTGACGGCAACCGTCATCGGGCGGCTGATAAACGAAAACAGCTCGGCATTCGTTGCTGCCGGCCTGGCGGCTCCGGCAGACGGTTTGATCCGGCGCATCTGCAGGGTGATGGACGGCAGTTTAATGGGCTGGGCCGACAACGGGAAGAACGTGGCCTGATAGAGCCGGTGTTCTGTAAACCGGCGGCCGTTAATGAGGATCGGGACGGTCTGGATCTCCTTCAGGTTGGCATTTTCTTCCCAGGTATTCGGCGGATGAAGCTGCTTGGTGATGGCCTGAATCTGCTGGTCGAGCTGCCAGTAAGCAAGCTCAAACGGGTAATTGTCGGCTACAAAAAGTGATAAACGGACGGTTAACCCCTCGCCCACATAAACGGCTCCCTTCGACGGCCGTACCGCGAGGAAAGCCGTCCCCGATTCAGTAGGTAACAGAAGCAGATCCTGGTCGTCGCCGGCTGCTGCCGGAGCACGCACAACCAGGGTAGCTCCCTCTGACCTGGCGACAAACCCGTTAGCATTAATACTGAACGGTGCCAGCCGGTAGGTACCGGGCTGGTTTGCCATGTACGACTGGGTAATAATCTGATTTGTAGTGGTTTTATCGCCGGTTTCGACATTAGTCGTACTGATGGAGGTCGCTCGTTTTGCGAATCCCGGGATGTCCGGAAAAACGATATTCGGGCGTGTTTCACTGTTCCTTACCTGTACCGTAATCGTGAACGGCCGTTCGATAGGAAAGGTAGATTGACTTAATTCTATAGTTACAATATTATCAGCACTTTGTGAAAAAGCGACCAGCGACACACAAAAAAATAATACAAAATTTTTTATAAAAATTGCAATATTCATCTTTACTTTACAGCAACAATCCGGGCGTTAGCCCGTTGTATTTAATGGATGTTCCTAATCCTTACCTTAATAGTTTGTAGGCTTATTTTAACCAAAAAGATTAATCATATGGCAACAATGCTGGAGTACATCAAAATGATCCTCGAGAAGGTCAGTTTCGATAAAGCCTTGTTTGAAAAAGAACTCCGAAAAGCCATTAAATCCCTTGTACGGGAAGAAATCAAAGAACTTAAAGCCTGGTGCTACGAACAGTTTGGTTCGGTGTACCGTATGGTTTTAAACCGTTGTTTCTCGCGGGTAAGGTTCAGTTAATACAAATTTACGGATTTTCCTTATGGAGCCCCCGGTTTTTTATCGGGGGCTTTTTATTGTGCTTAACCGGACCATCGGGCCATGCAGCGGGGAAAAATGCCGCCGGTTAGTCCCGAAAACCGTCCGGAAGCCGATTCTGATTTGTACGGCGTTAAGATAAACAGGATATTTGCGGCTAAATTTTTCCCCGGAATGATAAACGACCACGTTTTCTCCCTCCAGATTGTCACGACGCTGTTACTGCTGCTGCCCTTCACAGGTTTTCCCGTGCTTTTAGGTGTTGGCAAACGGTGGGCGGGGCCGCTGGCAGCCGGACTGACGGGGGGCGGGTTACTGCTGTCGGGCTGGCTGGCCATGCATATGCCCGAAGTACCGGTATCCCTCAGTACAACCTGGGCGGGCTTGACGGGCTGGAATATTCCGTTTAGTATCCGGATTGATACGCTTACCGTAATGATGTTGCTGGTGGTCCACTTCGTGGCACTGCTGGTACAGCTCTACTCCATTTCCTATCTGCACGACCAACCCGAACGCCATCCGCGCTACTTTGCGTACCTGCAGCTGTTTGTGGGCGCGATGCTGGGCATTGTGCTGGCCGGGAACCTCATTGTCCTTTACGTATTCTGGGAGCTGGTAGGGCTGGCTTCTTACCTGTTGATTGGCTTCTGGACGTTTAAACCGCAGGCATCGAAAGCGGCTACCAAGGCCTTTCTGATGAACCGCGTCGGCGACGCGGGTTTTCTGATCGGTATTTTGGTGACCTACCGCCTGTTACATACTACTGAATTCAGCCTGCTGACGGGTGAAGCCGGGATCACACAACTGCCGGCGTGGGTTGGCATCTGCCTGTTTATGGGCTGTGTCGGTAAATCGGCGCAGTTTCCGCTGCTGACCTGGTTACCGGATGCCATGGAAGGTCCGACGCCGGTCTCGGCCCTGCTGCACGCCGCAACGATGGTTGCTGCCGGCATTTTCCTGCTGGCACGCATTCACCCGCTGCTGCCGCCGGATGCCCTGCTGGTGGTTGCCATCGTCGGCACGATCACGGCGCTCTGGGGCGGCTATTCGGCACTCTTTCAGAACGATATTAAAAAAGTACTGGCGTTTTCAACCGTTTCGCAGCTGGGCCTGATGGTGGCCGGTATGGGTACCGGTAACGTATCCGGGGCACTGTTTCATCTGCTGACACACGCCTTTTTCAAGGCCGGGCTTTTCCTGAGTGCCGGAGCAGTGATTCACGCCGTACATACGCAGGATATGCGGGAGATGGGCGGACTGCGGAAAGTCTTACCGTCTACGTTTGTTGTGTATGCCATCTGCACGGCTGCCCTCGCCGGACTACCGCTTTTCTCCGGCTTCCTGTCAAAAGAAGCCATTTTATCCGGTGCCGTTGCGTGGGCCGGTGCGCAGGGGGGCGGTCTGGCCTGGCTGATCCCCGTGACGCTGCTGCTGTCTTCCGGACTGACGGCGTTGTACATGGCCCGTCAGCTGCAACTGGTATTTGGCGGCGATAGGCGCTATCATGCGTCGCATGTGCATGGCCCTGATGCCCTGATGCGGATTCCGTTGTTCCTGTTGGCGGCCCTGTCGCTGTTTATCGGTTTTTCCGTCAACCCGTTGTCGGCACACGGCAGCTGGTTCTTTACATTGTTCGGGACTGAAGAAATTGAAGGGCCGGTCTGGCTGGCACCGGCTTCACTGCTGCTGGCTGCCGCCGGTGGCTGGGCAGGTTATCGCTATGCGGATGCCTGGATGACAAAGCTAAACCCGCAATCGTTTTGGGTCAGGCTATCGGTTGAGTATGGTTTTCTCGACCGCCTGTATCACTGGCTCATCATCGCACCGGTTGAACACCTGGCCGCGCTGACGAAGCAGCATGATGAGGCAGAAGCTAAACAGCTTGCCGCCCCGAAATCGACACACGTAATCCGGTCGGTACATCATACCGAAAAGGGGCTGGTCGATGGCCTGGTGCGCGGGCTGGGCGTTGGTACGGTAGTACTGGCGCATATTGTGCATGCATTCGACCGGCTGATTGTTGACGGCACCGTCAACGGAGCAGTCTGGCTGGCCGCGCAAACCGGTCAAGTGGTCCGGTCGGTGCAGAATGGACGTATTCAGTCGTATGTGACAGCGGCTGTTGTTGGATTGTTAGCGTTGCTTTGGTGGTTACTATGATTCTTTCACTACTTATTTTTTTGCCGTTGATTGGTGCTCTGGTGGTGGCCTTACTGCCCGACAACCAGCATATCCCGTTTAAATGGCTGACCCTGGGTGTGGCCATGGCCGAATTGCTGCTGAGTGTTGTTGCCTATGCACAGTTTGACCAGAAACAGACAGGGTACCAACTGCTTGAACAGGCCGACTGGATCACGCTGCCCCTTGGTAATCTGGGCGTTGTCTCCATTGACTACCTGCTGGGTATCGATGGCATCAGCCTGCCGCTGGTGGTACTTTCCTCGGTAGTGCTGCTGATCGGGGTTATTTCGTCATGGACCATCGAACACCGGCAAAAGGCTTATTTCTCGTTGTATCTGCTCCTGAGCGGAACCATCATGGGGTGTTTCATGGCCCTTGATTTTTTCCTGTTCTTTTTATTCTTCGAATTCATGCTGCTGCCGATGTATTTCCTGGTCGGGTTGTGGGGTGGTCCGCGCCGGGAATATGCATCGATCAAGTTTTTTCTATACACCTTACTGGGCTCGGTGCTGATTCTGCTGGTTATGATCGGATTATACCTGTCGGTCATGGATCCGGTCAGTACGGCGGTGATGGCGGGGCTGGCGACTGATGCCGCGTCGGTCGATACTGACCTGATCCGGCTGGTACAGGCGCAGCTGGCCGATATGAACATCAGCTCGTCGCAGATTGTCCATACGTTCGATCTGCGGTACATGGCCGATGGCGGCAACTACCTGCCCAATGCGTTTCTGAGCGGTGCCGGCGAAACCTCGTTCTGGGGCGTACCGGCGCGTATGATTGCCTTCTGGGCGGTCTTTATCGGGTTCGCTATCAAACTGCCGATTGTACCGCTGCATACCTGGCTGCCCGACGCCCACGTCGAAGCGCCGACGCCGGTATCGGTGGTGCTGGCGGGTGTACTGCTCAAAATCGGCGGCTATGGCTTCATCCGGATTGCCTGGGGACTCTTCCCGGATGGCGCGGCGCAATACGCGCAGACGCTGGCTGGCCTGGGCGTACTGTCGATTGTATACGGCGGCCTGAATGCGCTGGCGCAGAACGACCTGAAGAAAATGATTGCCTATTCGTCGGTGTCGCACATGGGATTTGTGCTGCTGGGCGTGGCCTCGCTGACGTCGGAAGGTATTAACGGAGCGATTTACCAGATGGTGAGCCACGGGGTTTTGTCGGCGATGCTGTTCCTGATTGTGGGGGTGATTTACGACCGGACCCACGACCGCCGTATCGACAGTTACCGCGGGCTGTTGCAGGTGATGCCACACTATGCGGTGCTGACGGCCGTTGCCTTTTTCGGATCGCTGGGGCTGCCGGGCTTTTCGGGGTTTGTCGGTGAGTTATTTACGCTGATGGGCGGATTCCAGTCATTGTGGGTGCCGGGCTGGCTGCCTTCGCTGGCGGTGTCCGGGATTGTACTGGCAGCGGCCTATCTGCTCTGGAGCCTGCAACGCATGTTTTTCGGACAACTCTGGACGCGCGACGGCGTTGACAATACGTTAACGGACCTGAACGGCCGCGAACGGCTGATGCTCATTCCGCTGGGGCTGCTGGCGCTGCTGCTGGGGCTGTTCCCGAACCTGATCTTCAACCTGTCGAACGCGACGGTGGCGCAGTGGCTGGAGAAGTTTAGTGTGTAGTACAGCGCTACATAAAAGACATAAAAAAAACGCGGCCAGGGCCGCGTTTTTCGTTTTAGCTATTTCATCATCTTGCTGAGCTTCCCTGATGCCTGCATGCGGTTCATCTGCTTCATCATCTTACGCATGTCTTCAAACTGCTTCATCAGGTTGTTAACCTGTGTGAGGCTGGTGCCGCTACCGAGGGCGATCCGCTTCTTGCGGTTAGCGTCGATAAGATCAGGCTTTTCGCGCTCCTTCGGCGTCATCGACTGAATGATGGCTTCAATCGGCTTAAACGAATCGTTGTCGATATCCAGATCCTTCACCATTTTGCCCATGCCCGGAATCATGCCCAGCAGGTCCTTCACATTCCCCATTTTCTTGATCTGCTGGAGCTGCGACAGGAAGTCATTGAAGTCGAACTGGTTCTGCCGCATCTTGGCGTTGATCCGTTTCGCTTCGTCTTCGTCGAACGCCTGCTGCGCTTTTTCAACGAGTGAGATTACGTCACCCATGCCGAGAATCCGGCTGGCCATCCGGTCAGGGTAGAAAACGTCGAGCGCTTCCATTTTTTCACCCGTACTGATGAACTTGATCGGCTTGTTAACGACCGTTTTGATGGAAAGGGCCGCACCACCGCGTGAGTCACCGTCGAGTTTGGTCAGTACCACCCCGTCGAAGTTCAGGCGCTCGTTAAACGTTTTGGCCGTATTCACCGCATCCTGACCCGTCATGGAGTCAACCACAAACAGGGTTTCGGCGGGCTGGATCGCGCGTTTGACGTTCTCAATTTCCTGCATCATCTGCTCATCGACGGCCAGACGACCGGCAGTATCGACGATAACGATGCGCTTGTTGGTTTTCTTCGCGTGTTCGATGGCGTGCTGCGCAATCTCCACCGCGTTTTTGTTTTCAGGCTCCGCGTATACCTCAACGCCGACCTGCTCGCCCAGGACTTTCAGCTGGTCAATCGCCGCCGGACGGTAAATGTCGCAGGCAACCAGCAATACGTTGCGGCCCTGGCGCTTGAGGAGGTTGGCCAGTTTACCCGAAAACGTGGTTTTACCCGAACCCTGCAAACCGGCAATCAGGATAATGGCCGGGTCGCCTTTGGTATTGATGCTCTGGGCCTGACCACCCATCAGGTCGGTCAGTTCTTCCTGAACAATTTTGACGAAAAGCTGACCGGGCTCAACGGCGATCAATACTTTCCGGTCGAGGGCTTTTTCCTTGATCCGGTCAGTAATTTCTTTCGCTACCTTGTAGTTAACATCGGCGTCGGTCAGTGCCCGGCGGACTTCCTTCACGGTCGCCGCCACGTTGATATCCGTAATCCGGCCTTGCCCTTTCAGGGTCTTGATGGCCTTATTGAGTTTATCCTGAAGATTTTCAAACATAATGTATGTGTCTGGTCAGACGTCAGTACGGTCGATCCCGGCTTGTTTTAGAATTGTATAAAAAGTCCCTTTCGGAATATCGCGGTTACCTGTTTTTAGTCCGGCATAACAATACCTTGTTCGGCATAGACTTCCAGGCATCCTTCTGCCGCTTCTTTAGCCATGGCAATGGCTTCTTCAATGGTTTCTCCCCATGTTACACAGCCTGGAATAGAAGGGACCATTGCCGTATATGTTCCTTCCGGTTCTTTGCGTAATAAAACGCGGTAAGTTCCTGATCTCATTGAATTTTACAGATGTAGCCGCAAAGATAGCGATTTTCGGCCGCAGGTAGTAAACCATGCGCTAAACCTGATAGTTGTCCGTTAAGAATGATACCTCAACCCCGCTCAAACGCATGGAAAAAAGGTTTGAAGCCGTAACTTTGAGTCACGGCAGTTGATAATGTAACACTATGAAACACCTTACCTGGATACTCTTTCTGGTTTCGACGGTAACCTTTGCGCAAACCGATTCTGTGATTGTCAGTGGCCGTATCCGGCACCTGACACCGGCTATGTACCGTCAGTCGCCGCAAGTTGCGATCAGCCGTAATAATGTGCTGCAAGCCAGCCGCGAACTGATCCGGCCCGCCCAACTGGCTCCGGATGGCAGCTTCCGGGTGTCGGTACCGCTGATTTTTCCCTACGAGGAGATGTATTTCAATTTTAATAACATCACGACGGGGTTCCTGGCCTCTGCCGGTACCGTTACGATTGAACTGGACGCTGATTCGCTGTTTTCGTCGGCGGTTCCGTTCCGGTTCAAGGGCGCCAATGCTGCTGTAAACCAGCAATATGCGCGGTATAAGGCGTTTGAGGCGGGTTATAAAAGTAAAATGGACAGTAAATCATTGTCGCGCCAGGCCAGCGGTATGAAAGACAAGGAACTGTATAACCTGCTCATGACGACCAACTGGGAGCCACTGGCTGGTTTTATGAAGCAGGAACGGCCGCTGCCGCTGCTGAACACATGGCTGATGAACGTGGCTCGCTACAATACGGCTGCATTCATGTATGAAAAAGCCGCCGCCGAGTTCGGCAACATAACGGTGACGCTGGACGATTCGCTGCGGCCGGCCAATGATAAAATCCTGACGGCCGCCCGCGCCAATGCCACAAACAGGTATGCCGATATGCTTGAAAGCAAGATCCGGAATTCCATAACCAATTCGCAGACCGGTGGCTTGGGTGTGGATCAGCTGGCCGCGATTCTGCGGGTGTATACCCCGGACTTAACCGTAACGGAGCTGACACGGCTGAATGATATTGAAACCAAAAAAACGGCCCGTACGGTGGATATCCGCTTTTTTGAACAGCTCATGCGCCGCAACTCCGATACGCTTTCGCGGATTATCAATTACGAAGCCTGGGTAAACCGTGCCGATAAATTCCTGACGAGTAAAGATTCGCTGATGTTGCAGTACATGGCGGCCTACTGGGTTGCCAATACACTGCCTGAATTTACACTGGCAACGGCCGACTTACTGCATCAGTACTCGGCGTCTAAGATCCGGTATCCACTGTGGCAGGCGTCGCTGGAAGAATTGTATTATATCCAGGTAAAAGACCGCGACCGGATTGAAAAAGCCATTTCCCGGATTAAGGGCAAGCGTGTGCTCACGAGTACGGAAATGGAAACCGGCATCCTGGTAACCGCCGATAATCTGGCGGGTGCCGGTGTAATTTTGGGGGAGGTAATCAACGCCAATCGCGGGAAAGTCATCTATTTGCTGGCGTGGGACCCGAATGAAGAGTTGGGCCGGCAAATGGCCATTGAGGCCCAGCGGTTGAAAGCCATGTACAACCCCCGCGATTTTGCGCTGCTCTATGTGGCTCCGGCAGAAGATGGTATGAAGCGGTTTGTCCCCGAATTTATGGCGCGCTACAAGCTGCAGGGCGATCACCTGTTAATGACAAATACCCAGTATGAATCGGCCATGATCGAACTACAGTCTATCAGCACAACAACGGCGGCAATTATTAGTCCGACCGGCAAATTTGTCAAACGCAATGCGCCGCTACCCGACAAACCGGCGGAGATTGACGCGCTGCTGAAAAAGGCAGTATCTAAAAAATAGAACAGTAGCCATACGAAGGGCTTCCGGAGTCGCAGACGGCTTTCCGGGAGCCCTTATTTTTTTTCCGTCAGGTCAGAAATCAGCTGCGGCACTTCTGGTTCACCTTTGAAAAAGCCCCCGCGTTTTCCCTGCGTCAGTGCCCAGCGGTGTATCCAGGAGATACCGCCATTGTTCACAAATGTATCGGGTGAGCGATAGGCGGGGTCCTTCAACGCCTCGTCCAGTGAAATAAAGTGATAGCCTTCCTGTTGCAGCGCCGACAGTATCGTACCCAGGTAATCCGCATTGACGGCATTGGCGTGGGTGAGCAAAATATGGGCAATGGGGCGTTTAAACAGCGAATCGGCCTGAGCTTCGTAATAATGTACACACGCCAGCATGTAGCCGGTGTAGGTTTTGCCGATGGAGGCGGCCAGGGCCGTATCCTTGCGGACGAGCGCTGTTTCGTAGGCCGCCGAAAACAAATAATCCGAGTTGTCGATACTCACCGGCGCTTCCCGATACTGGTGGTCGCGCAGGTAGGTGACCAATGAGTCCCGTTTGCTGACGGTATTCCCCCGCTGTAAAAACGGGTGCCGGAAATAGCGGAGCCGCTGCCTGTACGGCCTGAGTATGGGCCGGAGCACCCGGTCTGCACCGGCCACGTCCTGTTGGTATTCAGCCGCCGGGATATAGTTATAGCCTTTGTGCGCAAAGGTATGGTTCCCGAGTTCCATACCGGCTTTCAGCCACTGGTGCAACAGGCTGATCTGCTGCCGTTCAGGTTGGTTGTTGCGGAGCAGCGGCCGGCCGATGACAAAACCTATTGCGGGGACTTTGTAAGCCGTAAGATGCGTTAACAGCTTTCGGGTCAGGGTATCCCGTGCACCGGCGCTCAGCGGGCGTTGTGAGGCAACAGGCAGGTCATCGACAGTAATACAGATTTGTTTCGGCGACTGCGCAAACGCGCTGAGACAGGCCAACTGTAACAGGATAATCCGGACTGGTGTGTACATGATGTGTTGTTTACGTGACAGGTATAAAGGTTCAGAGGTCGGCCCTTTCGAATGTATATAGTCAAAACTACAACAATTCCGGCGGTATGGGCGAGGGGTGTGCAAGGTAAAGATATACCCTGCACACCGGTTTATTGGGTTTATTCCTGTTGCAGCGCCTTTGCCGGATTAGCCCTCGCGGCCTTTACGGACTGGACTGAAATGGTCAGCAACGCGATACTCATCGCCAGTAAACCCGCCGCAATAACCATCCACCACGCAGGGTCAGCTTTATAGGCAAACTGCTTTAACCAGTAGTTCAGGCTGTAAACGGCTATGGGTGAGGCAATAGTGGTTGCAATGGCCATCTGCTTTAAAAAACCGGCTGACAGCAGCGCCACAATGCTGCTCACGGAAGCGCCCAGTACCTTACGGACACTGATTTCTTTCCGGCGCTGCCCGGTAATAAACGTCATCATCCCCAGCAGGCCCATGCAGGCAATCAGCACGCTCAGGCCGCAAAACCACCACGTAAACTGCAGGGCTTTCCGGTCATCACGGTACAGCTGATCAAACTCCTGGTCCATAAAGGAATACGTCAGCGGCTGATGCGGAAATTGTTTCGCAAAACCGGCCTGAACCGCCTCTAACGCCTGTGTAGTATGCCCCGGCCGGGTCTGAACCAGAAAAGCAGCCTTATTGGGGCTGTTTATCCGTATGACCAGCGGGACAATTTTTTCGTGGAGACTTTTATGGTAAAAATCCTTTACGACACCAATGATTTGGCCCTGATCAAACCGCTTCCCGATTACCGGGGGCTTGAGGCCGAACTGCCTGACGGCCGTCTCGTTCAGGACAACATTGGCCCGGTCCGAATGCAGGCGGGAATCAAACCAGCGGCCCTCCGTAAAGGTGAAATGCAGTGCCTTATTGAGGTCTTCATCGGCCGAAAAAGAAACATATTCGGGTTGGAAATCTGCCGGCCGGCCGTCCCAGTCAACGCCGCCTGAGATCGTATAGCCATTATTCACTACGGAAGACATATTCAACCGGACAACCTCCCGGATCGTTGATTCCTGCTGAAGCTGCCGTTTCAGGGCCTGTAACCGGGAGTCGAGCTGCTGGCCGTAAGCCACCGCTTCTTCGTAACTGGAAATACGTACGTGCTCTGATGGCACCTGTACCGTAATGAACTGGCTGCGGTCATAACCGGCGTGTTGGCGCTGCATAAAGGCCAGCTGCCGGTAGACACCGATAGCCCCGAACACCATGATTACGGCCAGACCAAGCTGGCCGATGGTCAGTCCCTGCCGGAATGCCGATGCCTTGAGCCGGAAAAAGACATTCCCCCGGAAAAGCAGCACGGGGTTAATCGAAGAAAGTAATAAGGCGGGATAGATGCTGATGAGCAGGAGGATGGCGGTCCAGCAACCCAGCAACAGACCGGCCGTGTGCAGGTCGAACGGATTGAACGGAAAATGCTGACCGGTGAATGTATTAAAAGCGGGCAGGCTGACCCGGACCAGTATCAGTGTAAGTACCAGCGCAATGCCGCTCAGCAGGGCCGACTCGGTAAGAAGCTGCCGGAATAACTGCATGCGGCTGGCACCGACCATTTTGCGGACACCGATTTCTTTGGCGCGGACACTGATCCGCGCCACCGACAGATTCACGTAATTGATGCAGGCCGTCAGTAGCAGCAGGGCGGCCAGAATCAGGAATATCCTGACCTTCATCTGATCGCCATGTACAAATGCCGAGACTTTAAACCCCGTCCCGAAGTGCAGCTCTGCCAGCGGTAACAGGCTTGCTGTCAGATTTTTCTTTTCGCGGTGCGTATCATACAGACCTGTGATCTTGTGCGCCGTTTGCGCCGGATCGGCCTGGGGATGCAGCCGGACAAACGTGCGGTGCGTTGTGTATAGCCAGTTGTCGGCTTGCTGCTTCCTTTGCGGAGTATTCAGCACAGAAGCTAAAGGCATCATAACCTCGAACTGAAAGCTGGAATTCACCGGGTTATCTTTAATGACGGCCTTGACAACATAGTCCGTTGAGTCAATACGTATGCTGCGGCCCGTTACCTGTGCCAGCCCGAACAGCGTTCTGGCTTTTGACTCCGTCAGGACCAGGCTGTAGGGGTTTGCGGAAAAGCCGGTCAACGTCCCGTCCAGCACGTCGTAGCTGAACAGGTTAAACCAGTTATCATCGACATAGACCGCATAGTCCTGGGTAAAAATCCGGTCGCCGATGCGAAGATGAATCTCATTCGGCTGTGACCGGCTCATCTGCGCTGTCAGTTCCACTTCCGGAAACTGCCGGCCCAGCAGGCCGGCCAGCGGATAGGGGCTGTGTTCCCACAATATACTTTGCGAAATGTCGGTCTGCTCGCGGTTGGTGATCAGAAAGACGCGGTCGGCAGCAGGGTGGTAGTTGTCGAACCGGAACTCATTTTGCACCCACATCATCATCAGGATAACGGCGGTAAGTGCAATGGTCAGGCTTCCGGTATTAATCAGGCTGTAGCGCTTCTGGTGCAGCAGGTTACGCCACGCAATGGTCAGGTAGTTGTGGAACATGGGGCAGTAAAAGGATCAGGATCGTATTACTATAAAATCATGTTAATGTACAAAAAAATAGCATAACCGTAACCATTAAGTAAACGGAATAAGGATAAGCTGGTATATTTGTTGGCTATGAGTTTAGTGTAACCTTATGTACAATGCAGGAGAGAGTTTTATTGACACCCTTAATAAACTGATTGACGAACGGCTTGATGACCCTTCTTTTTCCATAGAATCCATTTGCCAGCATCTGGGCATCAGCCGCTCTCAGCTGTACCGTATTCTGAAAGACGAAGCCAGTGTATCTCCGACGCGCTACCTGCGGAAACGCAGACTCCTGAAAGCCAGAGAACTATTGCTCGATACGGAGCTGCGGATCACAGAGATCTGCGATCTGACCGGTTTTACCAGTTCCCAGAATCTGAGTACCTATTTTACGGAAGAGTTCGGTATCCCGCCTACTGAGTTCCGGAAAAGTCGCCAGACAGATGATACTATACCGGAGCAGCCCGTGGCGGCCGGAATCGCTCCGGCACCTGTTATCCCGGCAGCAGAGCCGGTGCAGCACATACCGGTCAAACCGGTTGCCGGACCGGGCAGGCAGCTCCGGCGGCGCTTGTTAGCCGGTGCCGGAGCTGCGTTCATACTACTGATTATTGTATTGCTGTGGGTATGGCCGT
The DNA here is from genome assembly GCF_945952095.1 of uncultured Arsenicibacter sp. Lineage (GTDB taxonomy): Bacteria > Bacteroidota > Bacteroidia > Cytophagales > Spirosomataceae > Arsenicibacter. The sequence continues at coordinate 16,548 of NZ_CAMFHL010000151.1, forward strand.
CTTTCCGCCGGGCAGAACCGGCTGCGATGCCGGGACCGGCCCGCAATACGGTTGCCGTGCTGCCTTTTGTGGACCTGGGTACAGACGGGAAAAATCCGGCCTGCGAAGGCATTATGGATGAGCTATACGCCTCAGTGGCTCTGATGAAACACCTGAAGGTTATTGCCCGCTCCTCATCGGACCAGTACCGGGATACTAAAAAAAGCATGTGGCAGGTTGGCGATGAGCTTCAGGTAGCTCATCTGCTGAAGGGCAGTGTGCTGAAAACAGGCAATAAACTACAGGTAAAACTTGAACTCATCGGGACCGGCGACGATATCCGGGAATGGGAGCATGTTTACCAGGGCGATTACACGACCTTTTTTGCCCTGACCGACCAGATGGTCCGCGATGTGAAAACACAACTAAATGTGCTTAGTGGTACCGTTGCGCGGGATTCTGCCGTGGCGGCAGCCAGCGGATTACGTAACCCGGCGCGGACCCGGAATCTGGCGGCGTATAACCTCTTTCTGCAGGGGCGGCAGTTACTGATCGGGCGCAGTAAAGACAACCTGACCCGGAGCCTGAGTTACTTTGACCGCGCCATCGCCCTCGATTCAGCGTTTGCCGATGCCCATGCCTATAAAGCAACCGCCTACATGCTGCTCTGGGTATTGAATTATGCCGGCGCTGAAACAACCTATGAGCCAGCCGAGCGGGCGGCGCTAGCGGCAATCCGGCTCGACGCGGCCAACAGTACCGCCTACGGGGCCCTTGGGTCACTATACCATAACAGCTATCAGTGGAAGGC
>NZ_CAMFHL010000152.1 GCF_945952095.1 uncultured Arsenicibacter sp.
CCCGGAAGGCGCCCGTAAATGGCGTTCACTGACGGCTGCTAACGTAAACCGTCAGGTAGCGATTTTGCTGGATAACCTGGTTTACACGGCACCAAACGTACAGAATGAAATTCCTAACGGTCGTTCAAGCATCTCCGGCAGCTTCTCTGTTGAAGAGACAAAAGACTTAGCCAACGTACTGAAAGCCGGTAAACTGCCTGCTCCGACAACGATTGTGGAAGAAAGCATCGTTGGTTCGACCCTGGGTTCTGAAGCGATTCAGGATGGTCTGCTTTCATCGGTTGCCGGTTTGTTTGTAATCCTTGCGTTTGTGATCTTCTATTACAACCGTGCCGGTGTTATTGCCGATGCCGCCCTGTTAGTGAACACATTCTTCCTGTTAGGCGTAATGGCAGCGGTACCGGGTACGGTACTGACAATGCCGGGTATCGCCGGTATGGTACTGTCAATCGGTATGGCGGTCGATGCGAACGTACTGATTTTCGAACGGATTAAAGAAGAGCTTGCCCTCGGAAAGAGCTTTAAAGTAGCGGTAGCCGATGGTTTCAAAAATGCCTACTCGTCGATCTTTGACTCGAACATCACTACCTTACTGACAGGTTTCATCCTGTTGTTGTTCGGTACCGGTCTGATCCGTGGCTTCGCCGTGACGCTGGTGATTGGTATCTTCACATCGCTCTTCGCAGCCATTCTGATTACCCGCCTGATTCTGGAAGCCTATACAAAAGGCGGCAAGACGGTAAGCTTCTCGGCACCATGGACGAAGAACCTGTTCAAGGATTCTGACTTCGACTTCGTATCGCGCCGGAAACTGTACTACACAATTTCTTCGGTAATTATCGGTCTGGGTATCATCTCGGTAATCTTCAAAGGCTTCGGTCTGGGTGTAGACTTTAAAGGTGGTCGTTCATACGTTGTTCGTTTTGAGCAGCCGATCGGTACGGAAGATGTACGCAGTGCGCTGACAGATGCGTTGGGTGGCGATGCGCCGGAAGTGAAAACATACGGTGGTACAGGCGTTAACTCAAACCAGATGAAGGTGACGACTGACTACATGATTGATAACGACGATGCTAATGCCGATAAGCAGGTAGAGGCAGCGATGAACAAAGGCTTAGCCAAGGTCAGCGGCAACAAGGCGAAAATCGAGAGCTCACAGAAAGTAGGTCCTACCATTGCGAAAGACCTGATTTACTCGGCCCTGTGGTCAATCCTGCTGGCAGTTGCGGTTGTTTTCGTCTTCATCCTGATCCGGTTTAAGAAACTGGCCTTCGGTTACGGTGCGGTGGTTGCCCTCTTCCACGACGTACTGGTGATCCTGGCGGTCTTCTCGATCTTTAACGGCTGGCTGCCATTCTCGCTTGACGTTGACCAGGCGTTTGTCGGTGCCTTGCTGACGATCATGGGTTACTCAATGAACGATACCGTCGTTGTCTTTGACCGTGTCCGCGAATACCTGGCCGAAAACAAGGGTAAGAAGGAAAGCATGTCAGTAGTTATCAACAACGCCTTGAACAGTACCCTGAGCCGTACGGCCGTAACGGGTCTGTCGACCATGCTGGTACTGATCATCCTGTTTATCTTCGGTGGTGCCACTATCCGTGGTTTCTCATTCGCGATGTTGATCGGGGTTATCGTAGGTACGTACTCATCCCTGTTCGTGGCGACGCCGATCGTGGTTGACTCGCTGACACAGGATCAGGACAAGCCATCGACACCAGCTGCCGGTACAGGCCCTAAAGTAACGCCGGACCCGCTGGCGGTTGCAGAAGGCGAGCCTGCGGTGAAGGTTCCGAAACCAAAAATCCGTCCGTCACAAGCGTAATTTGAGCATAAGAGTAAGTAAATAGGGTAATTAGGTTAATGAGAAGAAAGTACTGTACGATTTTACTTTCTTCTCACTTCCCTGATTACCCTATTTATGTTTGTCCGAAATAATTACGTACCTTGTCTGGTAAAATCAATTAATAATTTCATTGACTAAGCAAAAAGCCTAACTATCTTTCCCTTATATGGAAACCCAATTGAAACCCAAAGACACGAGTGTTTGGCGGAAAAAACCGCTTGCGGCTTATGAGGCCGACATGAAAAAGAGTGAGCTGAAGCGTGTATTAACCCGTTGGGGGCTGACCTCGCTGGGAATCGGTGCCGTAATCGGTGGCGGTATCTTCGTATTAACGGGGATTGCAGCACACGACTGGGCAGGTCCGGCGCTGGCACTGGCATTCGTACTGGCGGGTGTAGCTTGTACATTTGCTGCGCTCTGCTACGCTGAATTTGCTTCTATCCTGCCGGTAGAGGGCTCGGCTTACGCTTACTCGTATGGTACAGTTGGTGAAATTTTCGCTTGGTTTATTGGCTGGAATCTTATTCTGGAATATATGATGGGGGCCACTACGGTGGCTGTGAGCTGGTCAGGTTATTTTGAAAAACTCCTGCACCTGTTCCATGCTGATCTGCCGATCTGGTTAATGAATGACCCGGTAACGGCGCAGGAAAAAGCTGAGAAGTTGCGGGCTGCGGGCGAATCGGTACCGGACTTTGCATTTGCCATCAACCTGCCGGCCCTGCTGATCGTTTGGGTGGTAACCTACATTCTTGTCAAAGGTATTAAGGAAGCGGCCAGTACAAACAACCTGATTGTGATTATTAAAGTAGCTACCGTAATCTTCGTGATTGTGGCAGGTGCTTTCTACATAGATACGGCTAACTGGACGCCATTTATTCCGTCGCCGGTAACAGATGAGTCGGGTCAGATTCACTACGGATTTAACGGTATCGTAACGGCAGCCAGTATCGTGTTCTTTGCCTATATCGGCTTTGATGCCGTATCAACGCAGGCTGGTGAAGCCATTAACCCGAAGAAAGACGTTCCGTTTGCGATCATTGCTTCCCTGATTATCTGTACACTGTTGTACATCCTGGTTTCACTGGTACTGACAGGTATGGTGAAATACACCAATCTTGACCTGAAAGCGCCGGTAGCGCAGGCGTTTGCCGATGCCGGTCTGACATGGGCGGTTTATCTGATCACGATTGCTGCCATTGCCGGTCTGACATCCGTTATGCTGGTAATGATGCTGGGCCAGACACGGGTTTTCCTTGGTATGGCCAAAGACGGGCTGCTGCCTAATTTCTTCAGTGCTGTTCACCCGACGTTTAAAACGCCGTGGAAAAGCACGATTCTGGTCGGCGGTATTGTGTCGGTTGTGGCTGCGCTGACGCCGATTGATAAAGTATCCGAGCTTTGTTCATCAGGAACCCTGCTGGCATTTGCCATGATTTGCGGTGCGGTATGGTTGCTGCGTGTTCGGGAGCCTAATCTGGAACGCCCTTACAGAACACCGGCTCTGCCGGTTGTGGCAACGCTGGGTATTCTGGCCAACCTGTACCTGATGTGGAACCTGCGTGTCGATACAAAAATCGCATTCGTGGTTTGGGGTACGTTAGGGCTGATCGTTTACTTCCTCTATGGTCGTAAACACAGCAACCTGAACAAGAACTAAGAGTATACAGCAGAATAGCAAAGCGGACGACAGTAACTCTGTCGTCCGCTTTTTTTATACCGTCATTGCTGCCAGCAAATCGGCCTGCGTGATGATATGTACCTGTTGGTTTTCATCCCGTACAAGCAAGGCTTTATTCTCGCGGTCAATCAGCGATGACAGGACATCGACGGTATTATCGAGCCCGACAAACTTAAAGGGCTTATCCATAATCTCTTCTACCGTCCGGTCCTTGATACTCGGGTCGTCAATGAGTTTGTTAAGAATCGTAGAGTCGGTCAGGCTACCGACAATGTGATCGTTTTCGTCGACGACCGGCAGCTGCGAAATGCTGTGGCGGTTCAGAACCTGAATGGCCTGGGCAACCGTAACGTCTTTACCGAGCGTCGTCAGCATCGCTTGTTGCTCACCGCCGCGGTGCGTTTTGCTGTAAATGATGTCACGGGCGGTTTTAAACGTCCGGTCTTCCAGAAAGCCATGATCTTTCATCCAGACATCATTGTAGATTTTGGCCAGATAACGGGTACCGTGGTCGGGCAGGATAATGACCATTACATCGTCGGCGGTCAGGTGTTCACGGGCCCATTCGAGCGCACCATGCACTGCCGAGCCGCACGACCAGCCGACAAACAATCCTTCTTCCCGCGATAACCGGCGGGCCATGATGGCCGCATCCTTATCGGTTACTTTCACGAAATGATCAATCAGGCTGAAATCAACGTTTTGTGGCAGAATGTCTTCACCGATCCCTTCGGTCAGGTACGGATAGATCTCGCCTTCATCGAAAACGCCGGTTTCCTTGTATTTTTTGAACACCGACCCGTAGGTATCTATCCCCACCGAAACGACATGCGGGTTCTTCTCTTTCAGGAACCGTGTTGTACCGCAGAGTGTCCCGCCGGTGCCGACGCCGGCGGTCAGGTGCGTGATGCGGCCATCGGTATCGCGCCAGATTTCGGGGCCGGTCGTATCATAGTGCGCGGCAGCATTCGACAGGTTATCGTATTGGTTCGGGTAGAGCGAGTTGGGAATTTCGCGGTTCAGGCGTTTGGCCACGGAGTAGTACGAACGGGGATCGTCGGGGGCGACATTGGTCGGGCAGACAATGACTTCTGCGCCAACAGCCCGCAGGATGTCGATTTTTTCCTTCGACTGCTTATCGGCCATGGTAAAGATGCACTTATAGCCCTTTCCGATGGCAGCGAGGGCAAGCCCCATGCCCGTATTGCCGCTTGTCCCTTCGATGATGGTGCCGCCCGGCTTAATGATACCGCGTGCTTCGGCGTCCTCAATCATCCGGATGGCAATGCGGTCTTTGACCGAGTTGCCCGGGTTAAAGTATTCGACCTTGGCCAGAATTGTGCCCTGAATGCCGCGGGTGACTTTATTTAGCTTAACCAGCGGCGTATTGCCGATGGTATCAATGATTGACGCATGGTAATTCATGGTTCCTGCTGGTTTTGTTGAATGAAGTGTATGACTTGTTGGTGGAATTGCTTAAAACTTTCTGATCTGGACTCTAACCAGTCAACATTAAAATGTGTCATCAGTTCACTGGCGATAATAACCTGATTATCCGGCTTCTTTACATCGCCATAGACCAGCTTTTTACAGTCCGGGCGTCTGATTGATTCCAGTGGTTCGTTTTTCGTCAATACCGGGTTTTCAATATGCTTCTTGATGTATAAAAGCCAGTGTTCAATACACTGAACAGGAACCATAAAAACAACCTTAGGATGGTGGTGTTGACATGAATCCCGGAGAGCAGTTTTTAGGATTTCAATGCGTTTAGGTTCTGTAGAATCGGCATCACGTCCCACAACAAGTACATCCAGACCGAAGCGGGTAAACCCTAAACGGGTTGCATCTGCTACCGAATCATCAACTTCTTTTGCATTAGATGCGTGAATACGCCAGCGAAATTCTTCTTGCTCAAGGAATATATCTTTGTGACAGATTGAAAAATAATGTTCTATGAAGTTACGGTGTGCTTTATCCTCACACAAAATGCCGTAGATGAATACGTCGCTCATTTTGGAACGCCACCTATAAATCCGACTTTCCATGCTTGCCCCAATCCGTTCAGGTATTGCGGCGGATCAATGCCCAAACGCTCACTTTCCTGCATTTCAGGCTCAATAATATGCTTTTGCAGGTTTTTGACACGCGTAGTACCCTCCTCGTCTTTATCGAAAATAAATACTGATTCCGGCATGTCTTTGAACAGATCCACTACAATAGGGCTGTGAGTCGTCAGAATGATTTGAATGTTTTTTTCATCTGCCAGACCCAGAATAAAGTTAATGACCTCCTCAATCCGTCGCGGATGAATGCCTTTTTCCGGCTCTTCAAGCAGCAGTAGTTTAGGTGGGTTAGGCTGATGGATGATGCAGAGTAGAGCGAGGAAGTAAAGAGTCCCTTCTGAAAGTTCGTCAGCCCAATAAGTAATGCCTTGCCGGCTGTTTCCTAAACCCAGACGTTTGAATGATTTATCGCCGAATAGTCTCTTTAATTCTTGGGTCGGTTGTGCGTCGTCGAGATTAATTTCGTCAAATTCAGGAATGCAGGTTTGTATGTACGTTTCGATCTGACTGAATACAGCTTTTCGATACTTGCTTAACATCAAATCAAGAAACCCAACTAAATTAGATGCATCAGTGCTTACGACCTCTTCTTTTAAACCTACAGGGCCAGGCTGTGTTAGTTTATTGGGGTCAGGTTTATAGATAACTACGCTTTTGAGTAAACTCTCTAACTCCTTTTCGCCTTCAATAAAAGGCACCACTCCATTTCCGGCAAACTGAACTTTGCTGTTATACACAAGAGATGCTTTTTCTCCTCCGGACTTTAATATGTACTTTTTCTCTATATGAACAGGATCCTGGTTGTCGCTTACAATTAAGAAGTTTATATCCTGCCCGTTTCGGTTAAACGTCAGCGATTGATCACCTGCTTTTGGGAAGTCATTATACCTTTCCTTAACAAACTCCAGCGCCTTCAGGAAATTCGTTTTACCTGAGTTATTGGGACCAATCAGGAGGTTCACCTTCTGAAGATCGAGGGAGACGTTCTTAAGGCTTTTGAAGTTTTGAATGGAAACGCGCTTCAGCATATGGGTAACGGAGTCTGTATGGTGCAAGTGTACGGATTTTTGCCTTAACTCCTGACAGCCGCCGGTAGGAGCTTACTTTATGTAAAACAACTTATCCGCCAAAACTTTTGTTGTGCCTGAGAAGCAATGAATTCGTCTATAGTTTATTTGCATAAAAAGGCAAAATTTTTGCGAACTACTTCGGACGTATACCGTAACTTTGCGAGTTGAATACTGACGCGTTGTTTTTTATGGATAAATTTTCGTATATAGCTAACTCAGAAGCTGCTTACGTCGATCAGTTGTATCAGGCGTATAAGCAGAACCCGGCCTCGGTCGATGAAAGCTGGCAGAAATTTTTTGAAGGATTTGAATTTTCGCTTACCTACGGGGAAAACGCTCCGTCAGGGCTCACAAACGGGAATGGCAACGACAAGGCTGCGGTAGCCGCTAACGGCGCTGCAACTGCCTCTGGTACAGTTGATAAAGCACACGTAGAGAAGGAGCTGAAGGTTCGTAACATGATCCTGGCATACCGCTCTCGTGGTCACCTCCTTTCGAAAACAAACCCGATCCGCGAACGGAAAGATCGTCAGCCGCTGCTTGATTTAAGCGATTTTGGTTTGACAGAAGCCGATCTGGACACCACATTTGAAGCTGCTGCTCAGTTGCGGACCGGTATCGGCCCGTCGACGCTGCGGGTAATCCTTGACACCTTAAAGACTGTTTATACCGGCCCCATCGGCTTCGAATACATGTATATTCGGGAACCGGCCGTATTGGAGTGGTTTAAAAATAAAATCGAGAAGGAATGGCCTACCTACAAACCATCGATCAATGAGAAAACACGGATTCTGACGAAACTGAACGAAGCCGTTGTGTTCGAAAACTTCCTGCACACAAAATACCTCGGTCAGAAGCGCTTCTCACTGGAAGGTGGTGAAACAACCATCGCAGCCCTTGACGCGATGATTACGCAGGCAGCTGATATGGGCGTGGAGGAAATCATGATCGGTATGGCCCACCGCGGCCGTCTGAACGTGCTGGCTAACACACTTGGTAAAACCTACGACGCGATCTTCAACGAGTTTGAAGGAAACCTGCCGGAAGAAGTATACGGTGATGGTGACGTGAAGTACCACATCGGTTATTCCAGTCAGCAGACAACGCCGAACGGCAAAACCATCAACCTGAAGCTCGCCCCGAACCCGTCGCACCTCGAAGCCGTAAATCCGGTGGTTGAAGGATTCGTACGGGCCCGCGCCGATGGACACTTCGGCAGCGATTACGACAAGGTTATGCCGGTGCTGATCCACGGTGATGCGGCGTTTGCCGGTCAGGGTATCGTGTACGAAGTAACCCAGATGTCGAAACTGAACGGTTATCACACCGGTGGTACATTCCACTTTGTGATCAACAACCAGGTTGGTTTTACAACAGACTGGGAAGATGCCCGTTCATCGATCTATTGCTCAGACGTTGCCAAGATCATTGATGCGCCGGTATTGCACGTCAACGGTGACGATCCGGAGGCGGTTGTGTTCTGTATGAAACTGGCCGTTGAGTTCCGCGAGCAGTTTAACCGCGATATTTTCGTTGATATGGTGTGCTACCGTCGCCACGGACACAACGAATCGGACGAACCTAAATTTACGCAGCCGACGCTATATAACCTGATTGGCAAGCACCAGAATCCACGCGAACTGTACAACAAACAGTTGATCGAGCGCGGTGAGGTAGATGCCGAACTGGCCGGTAAAATGGACTCGGAGTTTAAGGCGATGCTCCAGGATCGCCTGGATCTGGTGAAGCAGAAAGCACTGCCTTACAAATATCCGAAAATGGAGCAGGAATGGCGGAGTCTGCAACGGGCTACCCCTGCCGACTTTGACCAGTCACCGGCAACAGGCGTTTCGCTTGAGCAGCTGGAAAAAATAGGTCAGGCGCTGGTGAAGGTGCCGGAAGGCTTCAAACCGCTGAAGCAGATTGAAAAATTGCTGAAAGACCGCCAGACCATGCTGTTTGATACTAAACAGGTTAACTGGGGTACAGCCGAGTTGCTGGCTTACGGATCGATCCTGACAGAAGGCAAGGTTGTCCGGTTAAGTGGTCAGGACGTTCAGCGGGGTACATTCTCGCACCGTCATGCCGTCCTGCACGATGTTGATACCAACGAATCCTATAACAGCCTGAACTACATCCAGCAGGATCAGGAGAGCTTCAGCGTCTACAACTCGCTGTTGTCTGAGTATGGCGTATTGGGCTTTGAATTCGGTTATGCACTGGCTAACCCGAATGCACTGGTAATCTGGGAAGCCCAGTTCGGTGATTTCTCAAACGGTGCGCAGGTGATGATCGACCAGTTTATTTCGTGCTGCGAAACGAAGTGGAACCGCATGAATGGTTTGGTCCTGTTATTGCCACACGGTTATGAAGGTCAGGGACCTGAGCACTCAAATGCCCGTCCTGAGCGTTACCTGCAGCTTTGCGCAGAAAACAACATGATTGTTGCCAACATAACAACGCCGGCCAACCTGTTCCACATGATGCGTCGTCAGCTGACGTGGACATTCCGGAAGCCGCTGGTGGTTATGTCGCCAAAGTCACTGCTGCGTCATCCGCAGGTAATTTCACCGCTGGAAGATCTGACAAAAGGCAGTTTCCAGGAAGTTATCGGCGATACAACGGTTGATCCGAAAAAAGTAAAACGGGTGTTACTGTGTACCGGTAAGATCTATTACGAACTGAACGAAAAACGTCAGGCCGATAAGCGTGATGACATCGCCATTGTCCGGCTGGAACAGATCGCTCCGCTGCCGAAAAAGCAACTGGAAGCGGTATTAGGTCAGTACAAGAAAGCTGATCTGGTATGGGTTCAGGAAGAGCCGGAAAACATGGGCTACTGGACGTATCTGCTGCGTGTGGCCTCAGATCTGAAGCTGCGCGTGGTTTCGCGCCATGCGGCTGCGTCACCAGCGACGGGATACTCGAAAATGCACGCCAAAGAACAAGCTGAATTAGTTAACAAAGCGTTTGAATAAATGTAAGTGAGTAATGACCTGGCGCTGTCAGCCGACAGCGTCAGGTCTGGACCACGAACCACTAAACAATATGGCCGTTGAAATAAAAGTCCCCTCGGTAGGGGAATCAATTACGGAAGTTACTGTCGGCGCCTGGCGTAAAAAAGAAGGCGATTATGTAAAAGTGGACGAGGTTGTTTGCGACCTCGAATCCGATAAGGCCACCTTTGAATTACCCGCCGAAGCAGAAGGGACTTTACACATTCTGGCTCAGGAAGGCGATGTATTGCCAATCGGTGCTGTTGTTTGTACCATCGAACCAAGTGGTTCAACACCGTCAGCGGCTCCGGCAACACCGGCTCCTACAGCCGAACCAGCTCCCGCACCGGCAGCGGCTCCTGCCCCTGCTCCGACAGCAGCGGCTCAGGTTATCGATATGAAGGTGCCTGCGGTTGGTGAGTCAATCACAGAAGTTACAATCGCGTCATGGAATAAAAAGGATGGCGATCAGGTAGCGCTTGACGAAGTTCTGTGCGAACTGGAGTCAGATAAAGCTACTTTTGAACTGCCTGCAGAAGCGGCCGGTACCCTGCGTATCGTTGCAGAAGCGGGTGCCACCCTGCCAATTGGTGCAGTGATTGCGCGGATTGAAGTCGGCGCTGCTGCATCACAGCCTGCCGCAGCCCCTGCTCCGGCAGCATCAGCGGCTGCTCCTGCCCCAACCCCAACAAATGGTCAGGCGGGTTATGCGGCCAACCACCCGTCTCCGGCAGCTGCCAAGATTTTGTCTGAAAAAGGCATTGATCCGCAGCAGGTGCAGGGTTCAGGTGTTGGCGGACGGATTACGAAGGAAGATGCGACCAACGCGCAGCCTGCAGCGGCTCCGGCACCACAGCCAGCGGCTGCCCCGGCACCAGCTAAACCGGCTGCTGCTCCGGCGCCGACTCCTGCTGCTGCACCGGTTGCCGGTGCGCGCGGTCAGCGTCGTGAAAAAATGACGTCGCTGCGGAAAACAATCGCCCGTCGTCTGGTAGCGGTGAAGAACGAAACGGCAATGCTGACTACCTTCAACGAGGTAGATATGAAGCCGGTTATGGATCTCCGCAACAAGTTCAAAGACAAGTTTAAGGAGAAGCATGGTGTAGGCCTCGGCTTTATGTCGTTCTTCACCAAGGCAGTCTGCATTGCCCTGCGCGATTTCCCTGCGGTAAACGCTATGATCGACGGTGATCAGATTGTGTTCAACGACTACTGTGATATCTCAATTGCGGTATCTACAGAGCGTGGTCTGGTTGTGCCGGTTGTCCGGAACGCCGAGCAGATGAGCTTCGCACAGATTGAAAAAGAAATCATCCGTCTGGCAGGTCTGGCGCGTGACAATAAGCTGACTATTGATCAGATGCAGGGTGGTACGTTTACAATCACCAATGGTGGTATCTTCGGCTCAATGCTGTCGACGCCTATCATTAATGCGCCTCAGTCGGCGATCTTAGGTATGCACAATATCGTAGAGCGTCCGGTTGTTGTGAACGGTGAGATTGTTGTCCGTCCGATCATGTACGTAGCCTTATCATACGATCACCGCATTATTGACGGTAAAGAATCGGTAGGCTTCCTGGTACGTGTAAAACAAATCCTTGAAGACCCTTCACGGTTGTTATTCGATATGTAATTGATACGAAAAAGGCCCCGAAAGGGGCCTTTTTTATAACTCTACTTCGCCATCTTCCTCATTTACACTGTGCGGGCTTCCGTGCAGCACATCAACCAGTTCCTTCACACGGTAGACGCTTTTATTATACTTGTTGCCCAGCATGATGATAACATACTCGTCTTTGGGGCTAAACCAGAACATGGTGTTGTACCCTTTCCACCAGCCGGTATGGTAGATATATTCCGGCTGATTGAGGTCATTTAACTGCATCCGGAAACCATACCCGTAATTCTTGGCGCCTTTCTTTTCAAAACTGCGCGGAATAAAGGCCTCAGCAAGCGTTTTATGGTTGAGTACACAATCCCCGTTTAACGCCCGATACCAGCGGAAAAGGTCGCTAATGGTCGAATAAACCCCCTTGTCGCCTACTACGTCGTCGTAATAGTCTTTTGGTAATCGCCGGTTCCATTGATAGCCTGCGGTCCGGTATTGGTTAATGGAGTCATTTTTTGTGGTTGCCACAAATGTGCTTCGCATACCAAGTGGTTCAAAGATATTTTTCCGGATAAATGCTTCAAAAGGCTGGCCGGTCGCTTTCTCGACAATCGATGCCAGTACCATGTAGTTGGTATTAGAATAACTGAAAGTCCGGCCGGGGATATTATAAGGCCTTGGCGTTGGTTGTACGGTAGCAAACCAGTGCATGATGGTTGCGTTAGTCGGATAAGGCTTTTCTTTTTTATAAAAGTTCACCTTCATGCTGTCGTCAAACGCGTAGGCATAGTTCGGCAGACCGCTCCGGTGGCTCAGCAAATCGCGGATTGTAATGCCATGATAGGGAAAATCGGGGTAGAACTTCTGGATGGTATCTTCCAGTGACAGTTTTTTGGCTTCGATAAGTTTCAGAACACCAACTGCCGTAAAGGTTTTCGATAAGGAAGCAAGCTGAAACTTTGAGTCAGGGATCAGTGAGTCGCGGCAGCTTTTTTCAAAGTGTCCGAAGCCAAAGCATTGCTGATACAGCACTACGCCCTTCTGCGCAATCAATACATTCCCGTTAAAGCCACCCCTGACTTTTTGCCGGATGATTTCGTCTATTTTCTGAATTTTGTCATCCGCCTGAATGGATTGACGGATGGCGGCTTCCTCATCTGCGCTTAACTTCTGGCCATCCGCACAATTGTTCATGGCTTTGGCCGAGCGGTTTAACTGATTTTGCCCGCTTTGGTTGCAGGCAAGGCTGGTAATAATAATACCCGTAATGATAACCCAACGATGAATGAGCTGTCTCGACACAATCCGTCCCTTCACTATTAATTAAATAGACTAAACCTAACTATTTACAAAAATATTGATTTAGGGTACGAACGCAATAGGAAAATGGGTATGAAGGCAGAAAAAGCGCTTAGCGGCCCCGGCCCTGCATCATTACCCGGATTGTTTGAAGAATAATCCAGGCATCGAACCAGAATGAGCGGCGTTGCGGATAGAGTACATCGTAACGCAGGCGTTTTACCATTTCCTCTACGTTACCGGCATAACCGAATTTGATCTGCCCGATGGAGGTAATACCCGGTTTTACTTTAAGCAGGTTTTTGTACTCCGGCGCGATTTCGACAATCTGGTCGATGAAATACTGCCGTTCCGGACGTGGTCCGACTACCGACATATCGCCTTTCAATACGTTGAAAAACTGGGGCAGTTCATCCAGACGGGACCGGCGCATAAAGCGGCCCCACGGCGTAATACGTGAGTCACCAAGGCCTTGCGAAAGCGATGGCCCGCCTGCTTCGGCGTTCACATACATGCTCCGGAATTTGTAAATCTGAAACGGTACGCCTCCTCGGCCGATACGTTCCTGTGCATACAGAACCGGACCTCTGGATGTGAGTTTAGTAAGTAACCCGACAAGTATAAACGCCGGAAAACCCATTAAGATCACGAGCAGAGAGAAGGTTATATCAAAAGCCCGTTTCAGGGTATTCACCCGGAAATCTGCCAGCATTTGTGAAGACAGATTCAGTACAGGAAGAATATCATGATATTCAACTGAGGCGCCTTTTGCGAGAAAGCCACGGAAATCAACTAAGAGTTTTACCTGATAATCAGCAATTTCAGCGTCTTCCACGATATTATGAAGCTGGGTATTATCAATATGTGGTAAACAACAGTAAACGCAATCAATCCGGTTCCGCCGGATATAGTCCGGTAATTGGTCGTAGCTGCCGGTCAGTATATCGCGGTTATCATCGGAAACATGATCAAAATATCCGGCAAAACGGAAGCCCATTTCCGGATGAATATCGTAAAAACGGGTAATTGTCTTGGACAGATTACCGTATCCGACGACAATAAACCGCCGGTTGTTATATCCCCGTGCCCTGAATTCTCTCAGGAAAAGTAAACCGCCTACACGATAGGCAGATCCGAGGACAAAAAACAAAATATAGGTAATCAGTAAGTGTTCTCTTGAGTAAAATGACTCCTGAAAAAAGACAAGATATAATGAAATAACAGCGATGTGCAGTACCGTCAGTAAACCCAGTTTTGGTAATAAGTGTCTGATTTTAAAGAGCTGACGGGGAAAAGTATATGGCTTCAGAAGAATAACGAGAACCGCCCATACTAAATTAAATACATACCATACGGTCACATGCGATGGCTGCAATGCACCATCAATTTCCTTGAACTGAAGCCAGTAGGCGCCGATGTATGACGCGTTAAGGCAAAGGAAATCAAACAGGACATGTAATGGTAAAAATAATATAGAGTATCGGTGTCTCATCCTACATGTTAAACGTCATTCAACTAACACTTACAGCTTTTGCAAGGCTTCATCTGGAGACAGTTACGGCTAAAGGCGTGTAAAGTACGATAACAAACCGGTGTTGTACACGCAAATTTTAGTTAACGGCTTGGCTAACTATCGAAATGCAAAGTAAACTATTAGAACTGATAAAAGTTAATGCCTCGATTGTACTATTCTGTGTTTAAACAGGTCTCAATAATGACATTATTTACTTTGCCATACTTTCTGCAAGCCGATATAGGCACCGACGCTATTAGGGTATAAATCACCGGCATCAAAGGCTACTGACCCTCTGATATTCAGGCCTCCCAGCCAGGTGGTTGGTGCAACCAGCGAAACAATACCCGAGAACTGGTTTTTCGGGCTGGCAAAAGGGAAATTATAGGTTCCCAGATTATTGCTGATAGATAGCTTTGTCTGGTACGTAACCGGTCCGTCAAGAAACGATATACGGGAGCGGGTCAATGCCCCGGAAATGCCTAAGTGCCAGACCATAACTCTGTTATTCAGCGTAAACGGATCTTTCGGATAGGCATCATTCGGTCCTGTATTCGGCGGAATAAACGGGGTTCCTATACCACGTCCGTAATACCCCCATCCATCGCGGAATTGCGCATGATTAAAATAGTCATCTTTTCCGCGCTTAAACGGGTCTTCAATAACGAACTCGGGTCCTCCCTGGCTTTTTGTATTCAGTAACTCAACTACAATTTCTTTAACAAATGCTTTCGGGTCATTGTTTCGTAAGCGTATCCCATTCAGGCCATCGGCAATATTTATGAGATAAAACAAAGATCCGTCTTCATATATATTCTGCCTGTATACAAAGAGCGAATATCGTACCAGATCTATTTCAGCAGCCAGATCAATCGTTCCGAGGTGGTTGCCTACACGGTTTGTTATATCGAAATTGGTAAGTTTTGTGGTGTCTTTCTTATTCAGCAGACCTGTGACAACATAAATGTAATCTCTCAGTGAGGATGGCAGGGTTGTGCCGGTGATTAATCCAAGCTTCTGAAGCTGTTTGCTTTCGCCACCCCAAACGGCCTGATGGTTAAAGCCTGCATAAAGCCGGACCACATCGTGCGGGCGGCCAAGCCTGAAATAAAGGGTTTTCTGATGTAATAACGAGTGGTTTACATACCCCTGCGGCTGCATCCAGCCATGGGCATAGGTCCCCATAACCGATAGCCAGCCTTTGGTAAAGCCGATAGGGGTGAAGTTGGGAATTCCAATCTGTATTTTTGGAATCGGTAGTGCGTTTCCCGACCAGGCATAGGACCCGGAGGTCAGCAGGGTGTCGGACAAGCCAAAATGTTCACGCCGGCGGCCGGCATAAATTTCAAAAATATTGAACCGGAATTTAGCGTATAGTTCAGGTAATAATACCCCGCCGGCCGGTCCCAGGTTACCAACAAGATTTATGCCATAACCATAATCCGTTTTCCGGTTTACTACTTTGGCTGAATCGTAGTTGCTGTGTAAGCCAATACGGGCAGTCCCGACAGGGGACTTAAGAGGAACAACCCCGTATTCATTGCTTCTGAACCAGAACGGAGTCCGGGTCGAGGACGAAAAGTAGCTGCCGATTTCACCGCTATACTGATTCGGAGCTTTTACCGTTTGAATTTGTGCCTTGACGGAGAGTGTGGTTAAGCCGAATACACATAGCCATAAAGCAACCTTAGACAATTCAGACATTTAAAAATGAGCGCGCTTTATCAATGAACGGCGCAAACTTACGCCTTTTTACAATGCTTTAGTTTACTTAAGGGGGCAATAAAAAAGCCACCCTTCAGAGGTGGCTTTATGTAAAGGCATTTGCAGCAGCAGGTTTATAATAACTCCTGACGCTTACTGCTTCATCAGACGAACTGACTTCGTACCCTTGTCAGTCTGAATCTGATAAATATAAATACCGGTTGGAAGGTTGCCTCCTCGTACGTTTACCTTATACTGACCAGCCGCCTGAACATCTTCAGTACTGGTCTGTTCGATAATATTTCCTCTCAAGTCTGTCAGTGTACGGCTTACACGGGATGATTCCGGCAGGCGGTACTCTACGATCGTCTGGTCTGCAAACGGGTTAGGAGCAGCAGCTACCGTCATAACCGCATTGGCTTCCGGACCGGCCGGCCGCGAGACAACGTTCGCAATCGTCGCTTCGAAAACGGCGCCTGGCTGTGCCGTAAATCCTGGCTGAAGCACAATAGAACGTCCGGCTTCGTAGCTCACCGATGCACCCGATTGTACTTCGTTACGGGCTACAATCGATTCAACCGCTTTCTCCTGAATAGCGGCTCCAGACTTAATTGAACGGGCAATTTCCTGACTTACAGGATATTCCTGTGCAAAAGCCGCACTCATTCCCATAAGCAGGGCGGCCGAAAACAGTAAACTTTTTTTCATATTGTTTTGTCAGAAGACGGTTGCGGACTGAATTCTTCTTCAATCTTAACACTTTTTTCGACAACCTGGGTAATTTATTCGCGGGAAAACGGACTTTTTTTATGCAACGCAACCGGTCCGGTCACTTACCTGATCAGCAGGAGAAGCGGTAAAACTACTTTTGGCCTCCCTATTTTAAACACCGAATCCGGACTTTGTATGGCGGGATACATTTTGTCGTATCTTTACGCGCTATTTCTGATCCCACCCGGAATGATTGACGACAAACGAAAACAAGAAAACTAAGATATGTCTTGGTTCATCCGCAAAGATAAGGGTATTCAAACGCCGACCGAAATGAAACGGGAGGCCCCTGACGGGTTATGGTACCAATGCCCGAATTGCAAAAAAGTGATGCACACACGGGAGCATAAGCTCAACGCCTATACCTGTGTACATTGCAACTATCACGAAAAAATTGGCTCAGACGCGTACTTCGCCGTTTTATTTGATAACAACATTTTTACGGAACTGGATCCGGATATGATCTCCGGTGACCCGCTGACATTCAGGGACACTAAGGCCTATACTGACCGGATCAAAACAACTATTGCCAAAACCGGCCTGAAAGACGCTGTCCGGACGGGTTATGGTAAAATGAATGACCTCGATATCACCATCGCCTGTATGGACTTTGGCTTTATCGGTGGGTCAATGGGGTCTGTTGTCGGTGAGAAGATTGCGCGCGCAATCGATTATTCACTGAAACACAAGCAGCCATTCCTGATGATTTCACGGTCAGGTGGGGCGCGGATGATGGAGGCCGGCTTCTCGCTGATGCAGATGGCCAAAAC
>NZ_CAMFHL010000153.1 GCF_945952095.1 uncultured Arsenicibacter sp.
GAGTTATCCTGGGTAATTGACCCGCCACCACGGATCCGGATCTGGATGTCAGCACCGGGAGCTCCTTCCGAGGTAGTCACCCGTACACCCGCCAGCCGGCCGGTCAGCGCCTGCGCCGCGTCCGTCAGCGGAATATCTTTCAGCTGCTTTGCCCCTACCGATGAAACAGAACCCGTCACATCGCGGCGGTTTACGGTGGCGTAGCCTACAACGACTACCTCATCGAGGGTTTTCTGATCGCTTTCCAGCGTTACCTCCAGATTCGTCTGCTTACCAACGGCTACCTGCTGCGACGTGTAGCCGATAAAGCTGAACGTCAGCGTCAGGTCATTTTTGTCAGGCACACGCAGGGTAAATTTCCCGTCGGCATCGGTGGTAGTACCGGCCGTTGTACCTTTTACGATCACACTCACGCCAGGCAGATAACCGCCTGTGCTTCCATCCTTGACCCGACCTGCGATCTGCCGTGTCTGCTGCGCAAACCCCGCAGTGATCACCAGCAGCATGACAACGGTCATCAGTAATTTTTTAATCATAGATTAATTGAATTTACCCAAGATTTATCAGGATACCTCTTAAGGAAAGTGAAACTTACTCTTACTTCGAACCTAAAGAGCGAAATCGGCCTTAACAATCTTTTCGGGCACTTTTTCTATGCAATCGTTATCGGGAACGTTGCCGGAAGCTAACATTTCGTATAATTTTGATAAGAAAATATAGTATTGCTACACATACATGACTGTATACGCGATTTCGTTGTTCTGCTTTTCTTCGCTAAAAAGTTAGATTTTTCCTATATATCGTTTCTTAATGAATCATTAATGAATGCTTTGCAGAAGGGCAAAAAAAGTGGTGGCACGACTCAAACAGAACGTCTGCCGGTCGTGCCACCACTACTATGTCTACTCTGATTTCAGCTAAACGCCCGCATTTCGGGCAATAGCCTATGCTAAGTCAATTTTCTTATACCGCGGAACCAGGAAGTGCATGATCACCCAGGCCGACAGATACGCAACGCCGCAAACGACGAACATGATGTAATAAGCCGTCTCAATCTGATTGATCGAGCGGTAGTACACAAACATGTTTTTCTGTACCAGCATTGACAGCAGAATACCGCCCAGCGCCCCGAACATTCCGCCGATACCGGTAACGGATGCCGTCGCCTTTTTCGGGAACATGTCCGATACGGTTGTGAAGATGTTGGCACTCCATGCCTGGTGGGCCGCCGCCGCAATACCGATTACCAGTACCGCCAGCCACATATTGATGCTGCCCATCACCTGAGCCGTAACGATCGGAATAACCAGGAAGGCAAAGATCAGCATCGACGTTTTACGTGCCTTAAACACCGGCCAGCCTTTTTTGATAAAGTACATCGGCAACCAGCCACCCCAGATACTGCCAACGGTCGAGAGGGTATACACCACCGCTACCGGTACGGCAAACTGCGTAGCTGTCAGGCCGTACTGGCTTTGCAGGAAGTCCGGCAACCAGAACAGGTAGAACCACCAGATCGGGTCGGTCAGGAGTTTACCCATCGCAAACGCCCAGGTTTGTTTAAAACCCAGCAGTTTACCCCACGACACCGCAGCTACTTCCGGCTCGCCGTCTGTAACCGGCGCTTCGTCCTTGTCCGAGTGAATGTAATCGAATTCTTCTTTGGTCAGCTTGGCGCTTTTAGACGGTATTTCGTAGAAATAAAGCCAGAAACCAAGCCAGACAAACCCTAACAGACCGGTGATGATAAACGCCCACTGCCAGCCAATGCTGCTGGCGATAAACGGTACTGACAAGGGCGCAATAATGGCCCCAAAGTTGGTGCCTGAGTTAAAAATGCCCGTTGCGAGCGCCCGTTCTTTCTTCGGGAACCATTCGGCTACGGTTTTAATGGCCGACGGAAAGTTACCGGCTTCGGTAACACCCAGAGCCGACCGCACCACCGCAAATCCGAATACCGAACTAACGAAGGCATGGGCCAGGGCAGCAATACTCCACAACGTAGTAGCCAGGGCATACCCCAGTTTCGTACCCAGCTTATCAATCAGCCGGCCGGCACCCAGCATCCCGAACGCGTAGAACAGCTTAAAGGCAATCTCGATGTTTGCATAGTCACCATCGTTCCAGCCTAATTCGGTCGATAGTGTCGATTTTAATAAACTGATCACCTGCCGGTCAAGGTAATTGACGGTTGTGGCAAAAAACACAAGACCACAGATCATCCAGCGATACCTGCCTACTTTGTTCATACGGGTTGAGGAATATAAGGTTTGAGAATGGTCAGTAGCTGGGCAATACGCTCCGTCAGTACCGCTGCCGACAGGTCATCGCCGGCAAACAGTTGAGAACCAATGCCTACGCAGGTTACACCGGCCTTGAACCAGGCATTCAGGCTGTCGGCGTTCGGTTCGACACCACCCGTCACCATCAGGCGCAGGTGTGGCATCGGGCCTTTAACGGCTTTGATAAAGCCGGGGCCAACCACGTTGCCCGGAAATACCTTCACCACCTCAGCCCCCAGTAAGGTTGCCTGATGAATTTCATTTAATGTAGCCGCCCCCGGAAGCCATGGGATATTACGCTGCTGACAGGCCTCCGCCACGGCCGGGGTAATCACCGGCTGTACAATGAACGACGCCCCTGCATCGATGAACGCGTTGGCATCGCCGGCCGTCAGGATGGTTCCGGCACCTAACAGCATGCCCGGGCAGCTTTCGCCCACATAGGCAGCCAGTTCCCGGAATACTTCCAGCGCGCCTTCGCCCCGGTTTGTGTATTCAAATACCTGCAAACCGCCGTCATAACAGGCTTTCAGGATACCTTTTGTATAAGCCGCATCAGGGTGATAAAACACCGGAACGATGGGTGCCTGCCGGCATTTCTCCAGTAAACTACTTGGTTGGCTACTCATTCAAGCGTATAGTTTTCTTTTTCTGTTGCTCCCCGCAACAGCAACATTTATTCCTTACCGTAACAGGCGACCGGATGTATTTCCGCGCATAACTTCTTCAACCTCAGCTACCGAAGCCAGATTGAAGTCACCATGAATAGAGTGCTTGATCACCGATGCCGCAACGCCGCACAGCAGCGCTTCGCTGGCCGACGGATAAGTCAGTGAGCCGTAGATAAAACCGGCCATAAAGGCATCGCCGCCACCGATCCGGTCCACAATCGGTACCATGTCGTAGGTCGGTGTTTCCACAAACGACTCCCCGTCGTATAACAGGCCGCGCAGCTGGTTGTGCGACGCGCTCAGCGTATCGCGGCGCGTCGTGATAACTTGCTTTATGTTCGGGAAACGCGCCATCAGCTGCTCCGACATCGACACAAACGAGTGTTCCGCTGCGGGATCGGGCGTAATACTGAACAGATCATCAGCGTCATTTTCGGCGCAAACCACCACGTCGCAGCCTTCAACGAGGGCCGGCATCACGTCCTGTGCTTTTTTGCCGTACTGCCACAAATTGCGGCGGTAGTTGACATCGGCGCTAACCTTCACACCCAAACGTCGGGCGGTGGCGATGGCTTCGGCGCAGGCCTGTGCGGCAGCATCCGAGATGGCGGGTGTAATGCCGGTCCAGTGGAACCAGTCGGCGCCGGACAGGATGTTTTCCCAGTCAAAGCCGGCAGGGTCCAGGTTGGCAAAGGCCGAATCAGCCCGGTCGTATACGATTTTACTCGCCCGTACCGAGGCACCGGCTTCCAGAAAATACAGCCCGAGCCGGTTGCCACGGAACACGGTATTGGCCATGCTGACCCCGTATTGCTGAAAAAACTGTGCCGCGGCTTTACCGAGATCGTTGGCCGGAAAACAAGTTACGTGTTCGGCCGGAACCCCCATCTGCGCCAGCGAAGCCGATACGTTGGCTTCACCGCCGCCATAGATGATATCCAGGTTGTTGGTTTGTATTAATTTATAATTCAGCGGAGGCGACAAGCGCATCATCACCTCGCCGAACGTTACTACTTTTGTCATTCTTGAAATCGAAATAAGCTTTGGCGTTACCGTAACAAATATTCTGTACTACCTGACCAATCCAGTTGATGTCGTCCGGAAGCTCGCCGTTTTCAACATCATTACCAAACAGGTTGCAGAGGATACGACGGAAGTACTCGTGACGCGGGTACGACAGGAAACTCCGCGAGTCGGTCAGCATACCAACAAAGCGGCTCAGCAGTCCCATGTTAGATAAAGCATTCATCTGCTTTTCCATACCCTCTTTCTGGTCTAAAAACCACCATCCTGAGCCAAATTGTACTTTCCCGGCCACTGAACCGTCGTTAAAATTGCCGATCATGGTTGCCATAAGCTCATTATCGGCCGGATTCAGGTTGTAGATAATGGTCTTCGCCAGCTTATCGTTTTCGTCCAGACGGTTCAGGAATTTCGCCAGCGCACGGCCCTGCGAGAAGTCGCCGATGCTGTCCCAGCCCGTATCCGGACCCAGCAGACGCAGCATGCGTGAGTTGTTGTTGCGGAGCGCTCCGAGGTGGAACTGCTGCGTCCAGCCTTTCTCCCAGTCCATTTCGGCCAGATACACCAGCATGGCCGATTTGAATGCCAGAATTTCGGCATAGCTCAGCCCCTGCCCGTCGCGGATTTTCCGGAAAATGGCTTTGATTTCAAGTTCTGTGAAGTCTTCGGCGTAAATCTGCTCCAGGCCGTGGTCAGACAGCTGGCAACCCATTTCAGCAAAGAAATCATGCCGGTTACGCAGGGCGGCCATGAAGTCGTCGAACGAAGCAATATCAATCCCTGCCGCTGCCGAGAGTTTCTCCACGTAGGCGTTAAACGTAACCGCATCCTCGACGGCCATCGCCTTGTCAGGCCGGAACGTCGGCCGCACACTTATGGCGAAGCCCGACGCCGCAATCTGCCGGTGGTATTCCAGGGAGTCAATCGGGTCGTCGGTTGTACATACCGTTTCGACATTCATGTTACGCATCAGACTCCGTACCGAGTAATCCGGCGTCCGGAGTTTCGCGCTGCATTCGTCGAAGATGCGTTGGGCGCTGTTGCCGTTCAGTACCTCCGTTACCCCGAAATAGCGCTGCAATTCGAGGTGTGTCCAGTGGTAAAGCGGGTTCCGCATGGTATAAGGCACAGTCTCCGCCCATTTTTCAAACTTCGCAAAGTCTGACTGATCACCGGTACAATAGCTTTCGTGGATGCCATTGGTCCGCATGGCCCGCCACTTGTAGTGGTCGCCATAGAGCCAGATCTGGGTCAGGTTTTCGAACTGTTTATCGGCGGCAATCTGGTCCGGCGGCAGGTGGCAGTGATAATCAATGATCGGCATCTGCTTCGCGTAATCATGATAAAGCTCCCGCGCCGTCTCGGTCTGCAACAAAAAGTCTTCGTTTAGAAAGGGTTTCTTCATGGTCAACTAGTGAAAGCGTGAAAGAGCGAAAGAGTGAATTAAGTGTACGCTGCGTCAGTAATCACTCTTTCGCTCTTTCACTCATTTTTATTAAAGTGAAACGCCCCGTTTCCAGGGAATAAAATCATCTTGTCCGTGGCGGACGGCACTGACTTCGATTTCGCCGCTCGCCACACCAATGATGTAGTCGAGCATGCGCTCGCCGGCTTCTTTCAAGGTTTCGTCCCCGTCAATGATCAGACCGGCATTGAAATCAATGATGTCGGGCATCCGGCGGGTGAGGGCCGTGTTGGTCGCTATTTTGACCACGGGCGCAATCGGGTTCCCGGTCGGCGTGCCAAGGCCGGTTGTAAATAAAACAACATTTGCCCCCGAACCTACTTCTGCCGTTGTCGATTCTACGTCATTTCCGGGCGTACAGAGCAAATTTAACCCTGGATTAACACACGGCTCCGGATAATCGAGCACCGCCACGACCGGCGATGAGCCGCCTTTTTTGGCCGCACCCGCCGACTTGATGGCGTCGGTAATGAGTCCGTCGCGGATATTGCCGGGCGACGGGTTCATGTCAAAACCCGACCCGACGGCCTGCGCCCGGTCGGCATAGGTTGCCATCAGGGTTGAGAAGCGGCCGGCGGTCCCGCTGTCGACGCAGCGTTCGCAGAGCTCCTGCTCCACGCCGCAAAGCTCCGGAAACTCGGAGAGAATAACGCGGGCACCTAAACCGACCAACAGGTCAGAGGTATACCCGATCATCGGGTTGGCCGAAATGCCGGAGAAGCCGTCGGAGCCGCCGCACTCCAGACCGATGCACAGCTTGCTCAGCGGAGCCGGTTTCCGGACATTGGCATTGGCCTGCATCAGCCCCGCAAACGTCTGCCGCAGCGCCTGGCTGATCAGCGACTCTTCGGTGCCGACTGTCTGCTGTTCCAGCACAAACAGTGGTTTGGCAAACGCAGGGTCGCGCTTCTGTATTTCTTCCTGCAACATGGCCACCTGCGCGTTCTGGCAACCCAGACTCAGCACCGTTGCCCCCGCCACGTTCGGATGGGTGATATAGCCGGCCAGCAAGCCGCACAGCGCCTGTGCATCCTGACGGGTTCCCCCGCAACCGCCTTCGTGCGACAGAAATTTTACGCCGTCAATATTCGGAAACAGGCGCGGCCGGCGGTGATCGGCCAGGGCGGTCTGCAGGTCGGCCTGTAAAATATCATCCACTGTTTTTCCGGCCGACACCAGGGAAATAAGCTCCTGTGTCTGATTGCGGTAGGTACGCTGACGGGCGTAGCCCAGGTCCTGCACCAGCGCTTCTTCGAGGACTTCGATGTTCCGGTTTTCGCAGAATACGAGCGGAATAACCAGCCAGTAATTGGCAGTGCCTACCTTGCCGTCGGGACGATGGTAACCCATAAACGTCCGGTCGGCCCAGGCCGTTACATCGGGGGCGGTCCACGACGGGGCCTGGTGATTTTCCGGCGAATACGCGTCGGTCGCGTGTTTGAGGTTAAACGTTGTAATGACGCCCCCCGCCTGAATCGGTTGTTTGGCTTTTCCGACCAGTACCCCGTACATATACACCGAATCACCGGTATACAGGTCATGGGTGGTCATTTTGTGTTTGGCCTCAACCGGTTCCGTCACCAGATAGTCAATGCCTTCGCAGTGAACAGTTTCGCCCGGTGACAGATTGGTCAACGCAACCAGTACGTTATCGTCCGGGTGAATTTTAATAACTCGTTGTTTCATGGGTATATAAAAAACGGGCCGGTGGTCAGCCCTTAGCTTACGGTTTCTTTTTTGTTCAGGAACTGCGCAACGGTTTCGTAAACGCCCCCGTTCAGCATGTCGCTGAGGTAGCCGTGGACACTGTTGGCAAAGCCCGGCAGCTGGGTCAGGTCAAAGCCCCACAGCGATTTACTCGCCAATACAATCGTCACCAGTTGTTTCGGGGCATAGCTCGACCACAAATCCGCGAAATACGATGCTTTCTCGTCCTGGATCAGGTACGGGACGCCGTTGGCAATACCCCACCAGCCCGATTCATTCTCGCGGATGGCCCGCATGAACAGGATATAGGCCGCAAACCCGAGTGCCATGTAGCCCGGCACGCCGCCTACCTGCCGGTAGAAATGCAGCAGGGTCGGCACGTTGCGCATCTGCATTTTGGCCGAATACTGCATGGTGATCGACAGCCATCGGTGTTCGATATACGGATTCCGGAAGCGGTCGATGACCTGCATGCCGAAGCGCTGCGCCATTTTTTCGTCGAGCGCCATCGGGATGCCCGGCACCATTTCACCCAGCATCAGATTCTGGACATAACTGGCCATCAGCTCATTATCGAGGGCTTCGCGTACGGTTTCAAAGCCGCACAATACCCCCAACCCGCAGCTAAAGGTATGTGTACCGTTCAGGAGCCGAAGCTTCAGTTCGCGGTACAGACTGATGTCGGGCCGGATAATGACCCCTTCATCGGCCTGGCTGAACGAAAGAATATGCTGCACATGCTCATTGCCTTCGATAGCCCACAGACGGTAGACTTCCGAGATTGTGAGCAGTTCGTCGTCGTAGCCCAGCTGCTCTACCAGGGCGTGGCGCGTGGCCATGTCGGGACGGCCCGGCACAATCCGGTCGACCAGCGAATTACAGCAGTAATTGGCCGATTCGAGCCAGTCGATGAATTCAGCTTCGAGGGCATTGCGGTGGGCCAGTTCCAGCAGAATAGCCTCCAGTTTGGTACCATTGTCGGGAATCAGCTCCGTCGGCACAATCACCAGTCCTTTGCCGCGATCCCCGCCGAACGCCTTAAACCGCGCATACAACACGGCCAGGAGCTTGCCGGGGTACGACTTTGGCGGCGACTGCCGGATATCGTCCTGCTGTAGCTGAATACCGATCTCGGTTGTATTCGAAATAACAATCTGTAAATCAGGACTGGTGGCCACCTCCAGAATTTCCTGCCACTGCTCCTTTGCCGACAGCACGCGGCTGATTGCCGAACAGATCACATTCTGCTCAACGGTTTCGCCTTCGTCCAGACCACGGATACAAACCGTATACAGGTTATTCTGCCGGTTAAAGGCGGCCAGCTCTCCCCCCCCGTCCGTCGACTTTACCACGACGATGCGGCCATTGAAGATGCCTTGCCGGTTGGCTTTGTCAATCAGGTAGTCCGGCAGACCGCGTAACAGGACACCTGTGCCGAACTGCAGTACCCGCTCGGGTAAATGGCTTAGCTGCTCACTGGCCGGAAAACGGGTATCACCGCCGGCATTCAGCTTCAGGTACTGGAGAGATAGCTGTTCCACAGTTTTGTAATTTTTTAAGGAAATTTTGTTAGTCAATACGTTTTCGCATTCGTCGGTACGTTAAGCTTACACAAGCCGGCTGACATCCGGAACGCTTTGATTTTTTTTATTTGTGCAAACGTTATCGGGAACGTTGCCAAAAAATCCCTGAATAAACATGTTCAACTTTCCGGGTATATTTCCGCACTTTTTACTCTGTATACATAGCAGAGGCTCTTTCAGGCCTCAGATTGTATTTTAACTGTATTGTCCCTTGGATAACGTCACGATAAAAGATATTGCCCGGGCGCTCAACCTGTCTACCTCAACGGTGTCACGGGCGTTGCGGGGCAGTTATGAGATTAATCCGGAGACCAAGCGGCTGGTGATGGAGTATGCCGAACGCCTGAACTACCGGCCCAATCCGATTGCCCTCAGCCTGCGCGAAAACCGTAGCCGCGCCATCGGGGTAATTGTCCCGCAGATTGCCAATTACTTTTTTTCGCAGGCCATCAACGGCATTGAGGCCATTGCCTATAACCGCGGGTATCACGTTATCATTTTTCAAAGCCACGAATCCTTCGAACGTGAGGTGACCAACGTCGAGCAGTCGATGGCCCGGAAAGTCGACGGACTGCTGATTTCGCTGTCCAGCCAGACGTCCGATGTCGGTCACCTGCGCAACATCCAGCAACGGGGTGTCCCGATCGTGATGTTCGACCGTGTGTCCGACGAGATCGAGACGACCCGTGTTGTGGCCGATAACTTTTCGGGCGCTTTTGTGGCCACCGAACACCTGATCAAAACGGGTCGCCGGCGCATTGCCCACATCACCACCCAGCCCTGGATGTCGATCACACAGGAGCGACTGGCAGGCTACAAGGCCGCACTGGTGCAGTATGGCGTCCCGTTCGACGAGGAACTGGTACGGTATGGTGGTTTTAGTCGTGAAGAAGTGCAGCCGGTGGTTGAGGACCTGCTGACGTTACCCAATCCGCCCGACGCGTATTTTGCCGCCGGCGACCGGCTGGCGTTAGGGTGTCTGTCGGTACTGCGGCAGCGGCATATATCGGTGCCGGATCAGGCATCGCTCATCGGCTTCACCAACCTGAACGTGGCCGACATGCTGTCGCCTGCCCTCAGCACGGTGGTACAACCGGCACAGGAAATCGGTCAGGCCGCCGCCGAATGCCTGATTGAACTCATTGAACGAAAGCAGAAAGGCATTGATTTTAAAACGGTTAAACTGCCAACACAGCTGATCATCCGCGAATCTACAGAACTGGTTAGCTGACCCATCCGGTAGCAAGGGTTGAACGTACTTGCTACCGGATGCGCTTATTTACCCCATTTTTCTTCCCATTTCGGATACTCGGCGCGAAGGAGTTTGGCCGGCCAGTTGCCATAGTAGCCGTACCCGACCCGCCGCTCGTTTTCAATTTCGGCGAGTGTTTTTCGTTTGATGCTGTCGCGGCCGACAAAAAAAGGAGTATTGGTGTCCAGATCATAAAACCGCGCCCACAACGTCGACGACGGATCATCGACCACAATCCGGTCGCGCCCTTTCGGCTGATTCGCATCCACAATGTCTTTTGTATTGATCCCCGGCAGCTTTACGGCGTCAAACCACGCCACGGCTGCCCGGATTGCCTGTTTGATCTCCGGCGACGGGTTCGGCACCTGCATCAGGAACCGGACCAGCCCCACGCTTTCGGCCCCGCTCAGCGACGGCAGCTCAAACGCCCGGGCTTTGGCCGGCAAAAGCGTATTGCGGTCGTGCTGTGCACACCAGACCGTTAGTTTCCCGTTTTGCACATACTGCGTTTTCAGAATGCAGCGGATGCCTTTGTCAAGCGCCTGCCGGGCCTGCGGGACCAGTGCCGGATCGAGTGCGTCGAAGCCATTGGTCCGTTCGGCCGTGTATTTCATCACGTTCAGCACATTCAGCATGGCATTGTCGTTGTAGGTAATGTGCTTGTGATACCCGCTTGAATCAGGATAAAACTGCCCCCAGCCCCCCTGCGCATTCTGAGCAGTCAGCAGGTACCGGACACCACGTTCAGCGGCCGTTTTGTAGGCATCGTTTTTCGTTTTCTGATACGCTTCTACCAACCCGCGGATTTCGCGCGTAGTTGCGTCATCATCAATGGTTGTATCCAGCTTATCCTTTTCCGAGAGGAGCTTTTTCTTCTGCACCGGCGTCAGGCTCAGCTGATATTTGATCGGATCGCCGCCGGGCTGTGGCCAGCCGCCGTTGGTGCGCTGATACAGCAGCATCCGCTCCCCTACCGAATCCTGCTCGGCTACCATGCCACCGCTCTGTGCAGGCATGCTCAATGCACCGGCTATCAACAAAAATGCGATCATTGTATTGTGTTTTTTTACCCCATAGCCACATCAGAAAACAAAGATTTTTTATCTCTTCTGTGCCCTATGTGGCTATTTGGTTTATAAATTCTCACGGTTTCCACTTGCCGTCGAATGTCCAGGCAACGGTAATGTCGGCGGGCTTGACGGGCAGGTTGTCTTTGTGCCAGGCAAAATCACCGCCCTTCCGGTGGCAATCGTTGTAATACACCCGACGGCCCCATTGCACCGGCGCGGGGGCGTTGGTTACCCAATAAATATCGGCATCGGCCATGTTCTCCGGAAACCGGCAGCCAAGCAGGTAAAACTGGGCTTCGCGGTGGTAACGGCCCAGTTTAAAGCCGGTATCACCCTCAAACGTACAGTTTTTCAGCACGGTTTTCTGCGACGGGTTGCCACTGCCGTCGTGCCAGATGGCAGCGTTCATGTTGTGGCACACGAAATGGCAGTTTTCGGCATAGCTCCAGCCGCGCGGGCAGTAGAAATCAACGCCGCCTTCCATGGTGCAGTCCTTAAAATAAAACATGCCGGCTTCGACATCCCACGGGCTGACGGTATCCCCGCCCAGCGCCCTGAACGTACAATTCCGGAACACCAGCCGCGTGGCGCCCGGCATCGACCGGAACGCCATCTGATGGCCATCTTTCCGGACGATCTTCGTACCCGCTTTTTCGGTTTCTTCGCGCGGCAGGCCTACCCCGCCGGGCTTTGGCGCGTTACTGCCCGATTCATTCTCACAGCGGATAGTCGTGTCGCCCTTTGCCCTGAAGCCATAGTCGTTGATAACGGTCAGCTTTTCGAACACCAGGTCATGGGCCCGTACGTTGATGGTTGCGGTGCCGTAGTCGTCCGGATGTTCGCAGCGCCACATGTCGCGCGCCTGACTGATCAGGATACGTACCCCTTTTTCACTTTGCCCCTGCAAGGTCAGAAAATGCTGTTTTCCGATGTAGAGCTTTTCGCGGTACGTACCGTTTTTAATCAGAATGACGCGCTGCTCCCGCTTTGCCGAGTCAGCCAGCGGAAGGCTCTCAATCGCCGCCTGAATGGTCCGGAAATCGCCCGAACCATCCTGCGCCACAACGATTGGTTTGGCTTTCTGCACCGACCAGCCGGACAACAGTAGTCCGGTAGCCAGCAGAAAAAATACGGTCAGATTACGCATAGAGGACTAAAAACAGGCCACAACGTACACACCACTCAACGAACTTGCCTCCACTGCATCGCTGTGCGGATTCGCCGTGTACGCTGCGGCCAGACTGTTTACTTCTTTGTTGTCAATAACCACTTAGCCAGATCCCTGGCCGCCTGGAAGTTTTCGTATTCGGCCGGAATCTTGCGGCCATCGGTGTACTCGTTATACAGCCACGGATCGCCGACGGCAAAGACGGTGCCTTTGCCCACTTTAGCCACCCCGATGATCACATCGCCCTGATCGGTCAGCGCCGACCGTGCCGGTGCCTTGACGCTCAGCGGCGACAGCTCCTTGATGTATACTTCTTTTGTATTGGCAAAAATTTCGTGATTCGCCGGAATCATGATTTTGCCTTGCTCGTACTGATCGCCCTTCACCATGTTCCGGTTTTTCGGCAGGAACTGCATGCCGAAAGCGGCCGCCAGCTGGTTAAAGTGCTTGTGTTCGCAGTTTGACGTATCGTTGGCCATCAGCACCAGCGTACCACCGGCTTTCACCCAATCCGAAATGGCTTTCACATCGGCATCCGACACATAGTTCGGCTTTGCGGTTTCTTTCGGGGTGTCCGGATCAACGATGATGTACACGTCGGTACCCTTCAGCGAAGCCGCCGTTGGCGCTGCCGGAATCATTTTCGTTTTGGCACCATAATCGCGGAACACATTGCCCAGCCAGTAGAAACCGGAGTGCTGCCGGTCGTCGAGCGTGTAGTGGAACGGTTCCTGATCGCCGTTGACCCCTTTACGGAACTCGTGGTTAAAGTAGTTGTCGATGCCAACGGTTTTCCCTTTGCCGACGCCCAGTTCCTTCGCCGTTTCCATTTCGAGCGCCGCCATGATAAACGGTCCGACGCCTTTCAGATCGTCCTGCCGGATTTTCTCGCTCAGGTAGTATTCGTAGCTGCCGTCGCGGTACGGATTACCGCCCAGACCACCAACCAGTACCGTTTTTTCGAGGTGGATCAGCCCCTTGTCATCCGTTGAGATAAAGTTTTTCAGGATACCGTTGAAGCCCTTGTCGGCATACTGCATCATCGACGCGGGCAGGTAGCCTTTACGAACGCCTTTTGCCAGCGTATACACAAACATCGACGAGCCCGAGGCTTCGAAATAGTTGCCCTTATCGCCCATGCGGTCGGTTATCTGATACCAGACGCCTTCTTTCGGGTCCTGGAATTTCACGATGGCCGGTGCCAGGCGGTTCAGGATCGCAATCAGCTCACCGCGGCGGGGATGATCCTGCGGCAGGTAGTCCAGCACATCGACCAGGGCCAGCCCGTACCAGCCAATGGCGCGGCTCCAGAAGTTCGGCGACTTACCGGTTTTCGGGTTCGCCCATTTCTGCTCACGGCTTTCGTCCCAGGCATGATACAGCAGCCCGGTCTTCTCGTCGCGGGCATTTTTCTCCATCCAGACAAACTGGTTGATAATGTCATCAAAGTTCTTCGGCTGGTTAAAGACGAGGCTGTACTCGGCATAGAATGGTTCGCCCATGTACAGGCCATCGAGCCACATCTGGTTCGGGTACCGCTTTTTATGCCAGAAACCGCCTTCCTTCGTCCGGGGTTGCTCCGACAGCTGCTTCATCAGCAGGTCCGCCGCCTTTCTATATTTTTCCTTGTTCGGCAATGTCTGCTGGTATAAAGTCAGCAGCGCACGCCCCGGCGTTACGTTATCAATGTTGTAATCTTCGAACTTGTAGGTTTTGATGTTTCCGTCGGCCGTCACCAGCTGGTCCATCACCTTATTGATGTAGTTGAAATAGCGGGCATCGCCGGTGCGGTACCAGACCTGCTCGATGGCTTTCAGCAGCAGCCCCATTTCGTAGTTCCAGTGTACCCGCTGGCCCTCCTTCACGTAGGCAACCGAATCTTTATTGACCGTCATCATCGTTGCCGTCATCCGCTGCGACCACGGAAGCGTCGACTGAGCTACGGCAGCCTGACCGGCCAGCAATAAGCCGATCAATAGGTGGTTCTTTTTCATGTTATTTCTTTGTTACAACTGTAGATAGTGCGTTGCTGCCGAATTCTACTTCTTTCTTTGCCTTTGAGGCGTCCGTGTTCAGCAGGCGGATCGCCTTCGAGCGGTCACCCATCACTTTGAGTAATAAATCGGCGCCGGGTTTATAGCTGATCTGATCGAGGGTAATGTTTTTGCTGTTCTGCACCTTCATCACCGTTTTTTCGCGGGTCATCAGCGTGATATTTTTCAGGCTGATGTTTTCGGCTTCGATGCAGACGAGGCCTTTATTGGCTTCGAGAACCGCATTCTCAATATCAATGTCCTTAATCGACATTTCGGGCAGGCCACGGATCAGGATACCGGTTTCGGCACCCTGGCAAACAACATTCCGGATATGAAAATCACGGAATTGCGGCGTCCCATCGTTCAGCGGCTGCGCTTCCATCGCCGGCAGTTCGTTGCTTTCGCCGGGCTGCGGAACAGGGTCTTTGGCCATGTAATACATATCAAACAAGATGGCCTCGCCCGGAATATCGGTCATGTTGATGTCGGTTACGTAGATTTTCTCGACAACCCCGCCGCGCCCCCGCGCCGTTTTAAAACGCAGGCCTACATCGGTACCGAGAAAATTACAGTTCGACACATACAGGTTCTTCACCCCGCCCGACATTTCAGAACCAATCACAAATCCGCCGTGTGCGTGGTAGACCGTACAGTTGCGGACAATGAAATTTTCGGTCGGTACACCGCGCTTGCGGCCTTCTTCGTCACGGCCCGATTTGATGCAGATGCCATCGTCGCCGACATCGAACGTACAGTTTTCGACCAACCCGTTGCGGCACGATTCCAGATCAACGCCGTCGCCGTTCTGGGCATACCACGGGTTACGGACCGACACGTTACGGAGCGTAATGTGGTTACACAGCATCGGGTGCAGGTTCCAGGCCGGCGAGTTCTGGAACGTTACGCCTTCCAGCAAAATGTACGAGCAGTTGGTCAGCCGCACCATGTTGGGGCGCAGGAAGTTTTTGAATTCCTTCGAGCTTTCGATGGTATAGCCCGCCGCTACCTGACCGGCACGCGGAATTTTTGCGCCTTTCAGGGAGGCCTCGGTCGGATACCACATGTTCTGCGACTCATCCAGCACCCCGCCCGACGCCACCAGCTTTTTCCACTGGTTGGCGGTCATTTTCTCTTTCTTCACGGCCCGCCACACCTGACCGGCTCCGTCGATAATCCCGGCACCGGTAATGGCAATGTGATGCGCATTCTCAGCACTCACCGGCGACTGACACCGGATTGCTTCCTGCCCTTCCCACGATGTTTTGACGAGCGGGTATTCATCGTAATTTTCGCTGAATTGCAGCAGTGCTCCTTTTTCGAGGTGCAGGTTCACATTCGACTGTAACACAACCGGGCCGGTCAGCCAGAATCCTTTCGGAATCAGCACCGTACCGCCGCCCGCTTTCGTACAGGCGTCAATGGCCTGATTAATCGCTTTCGAGTTGACAGTCAGCCCGTCGGCTTTGGCCCCGAAACGGGTGATGTTAAACGTATCCTTACGGAAGGCGGGTTCAATGGTTTTCGGCAGTTCATAGGCATATTTGCCCGGAAACGCCGATGGTTTCAGCAGTCCCGCCAGCGGGGCAATTGAGCGGAAGCCATCAGCCACCAGACCGGCCATCACCGCCGCTCCATAGCCTGAAAAATGCGTATCATCGACTTTGCCGTCCGGAAAGCGCGGGTACATTTTCGAGGGCAGGTGCATAAACAGCTCCTTCGAGCCTTCGACGCCATGCCTGACAATTACCTCACGGCTCGTGGCGTGCAGGTCGATCAGGGGCAGTTTGTATTCTTTCGCAATGGCCCGCACCACGCCCGGGTACTCGCCGTGCTGATCCACGAACTGACCATTGGCGTCAAATTTCCGGCGCATTACCGGTGTCAGCAGGACGGGGGTTACCCCTTTTGCCTTAGCCTCCTCGGCATAGCGGATCAGGTTTTTGCGGTAATCGGTCTGCGGAGCGGCATAGCGCGTCGTATCCTCACTTTTCTGGTCATTGTGCCCGAACTGTATCAGGACAAAATCGCCGGGACGCAGCTGTTCCAGTACCTTCTGCCAGCGGCCTTCCGTGCGGAAACTTTTGGTACTGCGCCCGTTTACGGCATGGTTCTGTACCTCCACGCCCTCCAGCAGGTAGTCGGGCAGGGCCATGCCCCAACCGGTTTCGGGAGCGGCATTGGCCGGTTTGTTGGCACAGGTCGAGTCACCGATCAGAAAGATACGCGGCTTGTTTTCGGCCCGGGTAAAGGCCAGGATCAACAGCAGCAGGGCAATACGGTATACGAATTTCATGGTCATGAGGTTGCAAATGAGACTAGCATGCCTGACTGAATGCGTTTTCAAAAACCGTCAGGCTTCCCTTCTCAGCATGAAGGGTATCAAGGTAAGAGAGCTGCGGCATCTGGTTACGGGAATCCGGCGGTTTCGGAGCTATCCGGGATAACCCCGAAACATACCGGTCGTCAAATGAATATGACTTTTTTGATATAGGTTGGCTGTTGCTCCCAATAAGGGCTTTGTTCAGCTAAGGGAAGATGGAAAGGAAGACTGTACTATGCAATGAAAAGCTTTTACTTTTTTTACGCAAACGTTCCCGATAACGTTTGCAATTGCGAAGACGCCTGACGACCGCGCTGGCTTCCGGCACGCATTTCCGGCTTTTTTTCTACCGGGCCGATGGTTTTCAGATGGATAGTGCCCCCGGCTGATTTGTACTTTCCTGCGTTTAGTCAGTGCTGCCGCTCGTCGGGATTTTAAATCCCGACGACCATAATCGCGGATGTATACATCCGCAGTCAGTAACATCCGGATTTGCAAATCCGGATGAGCGGGATGAGCGGGAGCCACCAATATAAAAACGCCCCGCTCGCAGATGCGGGCGGGGCTTATATGAAAAAGCTCAGCTCGTCGGGATTTTAAATCCCGACGTACATAATCGCGGATGTATACATCCGCAGTCAGTAACATCCGGATTTGCAAATCCGG
>NZ_CAMFHL010000154.1 GCF_945952095.1 uncultured Arsenicibacter sp.
AGGCGGCCAATAAGGAAAATATATTCTATTACAAAGGAGTAACGGGACAGACATCCACATTTCTGGCCTACACCCGGCTCCAGTACTGGTACTATGGCTTTACCTCAATTATACCGACCAATGACGCTATCGATTCATTGTATCAGTCAACCGATCTGCGCCGGACGGTGAGTATGGCACGCAAGTCCGGTTCGTCAATTGTTTCACTCACAACCACGCCCGGAACGACGATACCGATTGTCAATAAGTATATCGATAACCTGAGTAACAGCAACGATAACCAGAATGATTTTCACGCGCTACGGTATTCAGATGTAGTATTGATGTATGCAGAATCCCTGATAGAGCAGGGGGGAGGCGCTAACCTGACCAAAGCGCTGGCCGCTATCAATTCGGTGCGGGTACCTCATTCCGGTTTACCCGCGCTGACGTTTACCGATCAGGCTGACCTGCGGCAGAAACTGCGTCAGGAGCGCCGGCGTGAACTGGCTTTCGAAGGGAAACGATATTATGATCTGATTCGCTGGAATATATTTATTCCGGTTATGAAAGCCCATCTGGCCCGTGAATACAACAAGCCGCTCACTGATTTTAACTACATAGACCAAAACCGGTTGCTGATGCCGTTACCGTACATTGATCTGGTGAACAATCCGAATCTGGCACCGCAAAATCCGGGCTATTAGTATGAAAACTACCTTACTCAATGTTATCAGCCTGGTCTTACTGGCATCCGTATCGCTCAACGCCCAGCCGCCGGTAAATAAAGGCTACACTTTACTGTTCAGCGAAGATTTTGCGGGTAACAGCGTGAATGAAACTAACTGGCGTTACCGCATTGACCGGCGAACGGGATACGGCTACATGGATGGGTTAAACCTGAAGGAAAATGTGTATGTAAATGACAGTGCGCTGCATGTAGTGCTGAAGCGGGAACTGATCAACGGTAAACCGGAGAATACGGGGGGCGGTATCATCAGCAAGCATAATTTCGGCTATGGGTACTATGAGTGTTTGTCGAAACCGTTTATGGCCGGCCACGGGGTACATTCCTCATTCTGGCAGCGGGGCGGGGCCAATCCGAACAACAACATTTTTGAGATTGATTCTTACGAAATCGACGCGGGTACGTGGGTGGCAACCAATAATCTGTATGTTGACCTGGCGCCGGACAAGACCATGAAGTATACCCCGTGGCCGCACCGTGCGCAGGTCCCGTTTACGTTCCGGCCGGATGGCTGGTTTCTGGATGCCTATGAGTTTACACCGGAGGGTGTCATTTTTTACGATAATGGCAAGGTAGTCGCTAAAGCGGAGTATCCCGAACTCAACGCGCATCAGACCGTCTGGCTGACAGCGCTCAACGGGGTCGGCAAAGTTGATTCGACGGCATTCCCCGCCGAGACGGTGTATAAATATTTCCGGTATTATGCCAAAGATTACCCCGGCGTCACGATTCTGCCCAACGGCAACTTCGAGTATAACCTGAACCGGACGGATTTCTCGAAACCTGTCTGCTGGGCACCCTCCGGCACCGAAGGAGCGGTTAACGTAATTGCCGGAGATGCCTTTCGCGACGGACATAAACTGCGGATCGGCCATACGTCGCGCCATACGGCGACGGTCTCTCAGTCACTCGAATACATTATGAATGGTTCCTACCAGCTGACGGCTCATGTCCGTTCGTCAGGCGGGCAGAAAGCGGCAACACTTCGGGCATATGGGTCTGGCGGAAAAGAAACGTCCGTAACTATCCCTAAAGCAGACCGGTGGACGACTATTTCGATACCTGTTCAGGTCTCCAACAACGCCGTTACGATTGCCGTTACGGCCGACGGGGAGGCGGGTCAGTGGGTGGAGATCGACGACATCACGTTCATGAAGCCATTACCAAACGGACAGCAGCCGGCTAAACCAGGGCCTTATCTGAAACCGGAAGCACCCGTCTGGCAGCTGGCTATTCGGGAACCCATCGAGTTTACCGGCGATCAGAAATTTTACTTTTTTGACCGGAATGTTGGTTTCGGGGACTCCATAACGGTGGCCTTCGATGTGAATGCCGCCGAACAGGCCAACATGGTGCCCATTGCCCGTTTGCCTAAAACCGGAAATGCCGGATGGGCCATTCAGCTCAAGGAAGACGGCGGACTCATTTTCCGGATCGGCAGCGCCGGAAATCACCATGATGTTGTTGCCGGCGGGATGTATAAACCCGGACAGGTAGTGTCTGTCAAATGTGTTTTCCGGAACGGAACGGCCTCGGTGTATCGCAACGGAACGCTGGTAAAAACCGAAAGCGGAATTACGCAGACAACAAGCGATGCAACGGCTGCCGGCCGGCTAGGTACGGTCGGACCGGCGTTTGAAGCCGTCGGGGACGTGGTGATGGAAGTGAGTAAATCAGAACGGGAGACGGCCAGAATGAAAAACTTCCGGGGTACGCTTCAGCACGTTAAGATCTATAACAAAGCTAAATAGTGCTCAAAACTAAGGCTGAACAACCGGTTATGAAAGGTTTGCTATCCGTTATTGCTTGTCTGCTGATCAGTCAGCTTACTGTGGCCCAGCAGCCCGTCCTTGACAAAAAAGGTTGGCTGGTCTCGATGGACAACGTGGACATCAGCGCGATGGTGCAGCCGGTGCCGGAAGCCAACCGGTTTATCCTGCCTGACTTTAACATCTGGTGTGGGTCAGTAATCCGGGGGACTAACGGGAAGTATTACCTGCTCTATGCCCGCTGGCCCAAAGCAAATGGCCACTATGCCTGGGTAACGCATTCGGAAATTGCGCTTGCCCGTGCCGACAAACCCGATGGCCCCTACCGGCATCTGAAAGTCATTTTGCCGGCCCGCGGCGGTCAGTACTGGGATGGTGCCTGTACCCATAACCCTGCCGTTATTGCTCATAAGGGCAAATTTTACCTGTTTTACATGGGTACAACCGGTAAGGCTGCTGTCAGGCAGCCTGCTTCGGCCGGTGACCCCGGCTGGTGGGAATACCGTAATAACCAGCGGATCGGGGTAGCCATAGCCGATGATCCCGAAGGGGACTGGCAACGCTTTGACAAACCGGTCCTGGATGTCAGCGCCGACAGTACAGCCCATGATGCCTTGATGGTGTCAAATCCGGCAGCAACCGTTGACGAAGCCGGACGGGTGATTCTCCTCTACAAACAGGTTGAAAAAAACGGGACAATGAAAGGCGGCAAGGTCAGGTTTGGAGTCGCCTTCTCGAACGCGCTGACGGGGCCATTCGTGAAACACCCGTCACCTGTTTTTGAGGCCGGGGACCGGGGCAACGAGTGGATGGTGGCCGAAGACCCGTACCTGTGGCACTATAAAGGAAAAAACTACGCCATTGTCCGGGATGTCGTCGGTAAGTTTACCGGAGAGACCGGTAGCCTTGCCCTGATGACCTCAACAAACGGCTATGACTGGCAACCCGCCCGTTTTCCGAAAGTGATCGGAAAAACGGTATATCAGACAACTGGTAAACCTTTTGATGATAAACTCGAACGACCATGCCTGTATACCGAAAAAGGCGTACCTAAACTGCTGTTCGGGGCAATGGGTATCCACAACCGCGAACATGCAATGAATATTTTTGTACCATTATCCAGCTCAAAATGAAATTCAGATTTCTTTTTCCTTTTCTGTGTCTGACTATTCCCGGTGTAGCACAACCGGCTAAACCACTGGCTGTGCCGCTTGTCAATCAGGTTGGTTATAACCGGGGGGAAGCGAAACGGTTTGTCTGCTATGAAGCAACTGACGGAACGCCCTTTCAAGTGATCCGGCAGGCAGATAAAGCCGTTGTTTTTAAAGGTGCCATCAGGAATCGCGCAGGTGATTTTTCGGCGTTTAATCCGGGAAACGGGCAGGAGGAATATATTATTACCGTTCAGGGCCGTGAACCCTCGGTACCCTTCCGCATCGCTGACCACCTGATCGAGGGTATTTCGTCGAAGCTGGCCTATGACTTTTTTGTGGATGTACGCGGCTCTGACGATCCGGTTCACGCTAACGAAGCAAAAGTCTATGGTGGCGGCCCTTCCCGCGATCAGGGCTCCTATGGGCTGGAAACAACGTTCGAAGCGTTATTCTATGCCTCGAACCCCGCCCTCTTCGACCGCTGGACAACCGAGCTGGGTGATAAAAAAACAGCTGACCTCATTGATCTGATTCTCTGGCACGGCGAGTTTGCCTACCACCATGTTGACTTCAACGGACCGGTAGCTAACCGGCACGGTTCGCTTGGTTACGAAGGGCAGCCCCGGATGAATTACGATTACTGGAACACGCTGGATCAGCTGGCCGCTGTCTGCGCGGGGTACCAGAGTTTTCTGAAACCGTATCTGCCCCGTGAAACCTACCTGAAGTACCGCGACGAATGCCGCAAACGCTGGCAGGCT
Source organism: uncultured Arsenicibacter sp. (assembly GCF_945952095.1). Lineage (GTDB taxonomy): Bacteria > Bacteroidota > Bacteroidia > Cytophagales > Spirosomataceae > Arsenicibacter. The sequence continues at coordinate 4,412 of NZ_CAMFHL010000154.1, forward strand.
TATGATCGTCATAAGGTCGTCCGACACTGGACGTACAGCACGAAATGGGTGGATGAAGGCTATCAGGAATTCAATGAAATGGGTAATGCGTTCGGGCAGTCGGTGTTCAGCAACCTGTACATGTATCTTTCTGAAAAAGAAGAAGCCGACGGCAAGCCGGACCAATACCTCCGCTGGGCACAGGAAGGCGCGGAGGACATTATCAAAAACTGGGACTTTAACAATCCGCGGCATATGTGGTGGATTCGGAATGCCGAGCACATCACCCCGCAGGCACTGGCCTTTTTCCTGCTGGTTGCCCCCGACAAGGTACCCAAAGGTACCCGTGAAAAACTCATGGCGTGGCGTGATCACATGAAACAGAAAACGGCCAATTTCTGGCAGTATCGTGTCCACAGTGATACCGAATGGGCACATCCGCGCACCAAGGAGCTGGGTGGCGCACCGGCCCTGGGCGGTTCCATGTTTGCCGTGGCGCATCTGCTGGGCGACCGGCAATTGCGCGACATTGGCTGGTCGCAGGTCAATTTTGTATTTGGCCTGAATCCGGTGGGGGCTCACCTCAGCAATAAAAGTGCCGAGCGGTTGGCGATAAACGGGTATTGGGAAGGGGTAGAACACGGCTGGCCCCGCAGCCACCCCAACGGGTATGGCATGCTCGGCAAGGTACGCGGCACACTGGATGGTACCCCGCTGGACGGGCAGTTCCCCCGGCCGGGCACTACGCCGGTAGCTGATAAACCGGCTGATGGTCAGGGCGATCATATCGGACAGAATGCTTACGCAACCGAAGGATGGGCAATTTCAAACCGGGGCTGGATGGCTACCCTTACGTTTGCCCCGCTTGGTACACAGAAAATCAGAATACTGGATGCATCGGGTAAAAAAGCGCTGACGACGGCTAAAACCGGACAAGCCATCAAACTGGAACTGACAGCCGCCCTTAACCTTGACCCCGCTAAAAAGGAAACCGGTTGGGTATTGGTCGCTACCGATGCGAATCCACCTGCCAAAGTATTCGTGGAGGAAACGGCCCCGGATTCAGGTGTTTTTACAGCTGCATATGCTGTTCCGGCCGGAAAAAAAATAACTGTTTCCTATGGGTATTGGGGTTTAGGCGTACAAGAACAACTTTCTGTAAAATGAGTAAACTAGTAAAAACCGGCCGTTTGTGCCTGATTCTGTGTATGCTGTTGCCGGAACTGGTGCTGGCGCAGAAAGATCTTGACTTTCAGCGTATGCTGAAGCCGGTCCCCCGCACAGCAGTGCTGAGTGATTCGGCGTACTTTATCTGGTGCGGGACGATGGTGCAGGGCAAGGACGGGTTGTTTCACCTGTATTATTCCCGCTGGAAAAAGGAACTGGGTTTCAACGCCTGGGTGACGCATTCAGAGGTTGCCCATGCCACTTCCCGGAAGGCGCTGGGTCCGTTTAGCTTCAAAGACGTGGTGCTGCCGGCCCGCGGGGCTCAGTACTGGGATGGCCTCTGCACCCACAATCCGACCGTTCACGAATATGACGGCAAGTATTACCTGTATTATATGGGCAATACCGGCGACGGTAAAAACATGAAGGCGCTTAACTTTACACATCGGAATAACCAGCGCATCGGGGTTGCCGTGGCCAATTCGCCGGATGGCCCCTGGGTACGTACCGACACGCCGTTGATCGACGTTAGTCCGGATGCCAACGCGCCGGATGCCCTGATGACCAGTAACCCGTCCATAACCCGACGGCCTGACGGCGGGTATTTAATGGTCTACAAAGCTGTCGGCAAAAAACGTCCCGGCGTGTTTGGCGGGCCGGTAGTACACATGGTTGCTACGGCTGACAAGCCAACCGGCCCGTTTAAAAAGTATCCCGATACCGTTTTTAATGCCAAAGGCACGGACTTCCCGGCCGAAGATCCGTTTATCTGGTATCAGGGCGACCGGTATTGGGCGATTGTAAAAGACATGCACGGTGCGTTTACCAAAGCCGGCCGCTCACTGGTGCTGTTTGATTCAAAGGACGGGTTCGACTGGAACCTTGCCAAACATCCACTGGTCTCAACACTGCAGATTCACTGGGCCGACGGTAAGGTGGAACCGGTTGGCTACCTAGAACGGCCGCAGCTATGGTTTGATAAGGGTAAACCGGCCGTGCTGCTGCTGGCAACGACCATTGATCAGTCGCATTCCTACAATGTACAGGTTCCGTTGCGGTAGGAATCTTCATGAAAAGGTCAATTTTGTGCTAGTAATTGTCAACATCCGGCCTGTCATCAGCCAAAATCTAAGATAACTTTGTACAAAAGCAATAATCAGGGGATTTAGTAGGACTAAATTACCCTGATTGCTTTTCAAAGCAGAGGTTATCAACCGGCCAGACTGATGTTTAACAGACAGCATTTGGATGTGTCAGACCTGCTGAAAGTAACTGCAGCAGGTTGACAGACAATTTTTTATGAGACCAGTACAGGCGATACTAGGCATAAGTTCAGCAAATAAAGTGTTTCTGACGAAGGAAGTCGTTCAACCTTATTACGCGACCGAGTTTCATTTTCACCATGAATGCCAGTTGACGTATATAGTAGAGAGTTCGGGTCAGCGGATTGTCGGTGATAACATTGAGTATTTTGATCCCGGAGAATTAGTTTTTCTGGGGTCAGGCGTACCCCATGTCTGGTATAACGACAAGGCGTATTTTCAGGGAAGTGAACACCTCAGGGCCCAATCACTGGCCATGTATGTTGATCCCGATCAGCTTGCCGGAACGATGGAGGGCTTCGGTTGCCGGAATGCACTCGACCATTGGCTGACTGTTTCGCGCCGGGGAATTATTTACGGGGGTAAAACGAAAACGGAACTAATTGCACTCTTCAGAACCCTGTTTAACCGGGAAGGTATGGACAAAATTGCGGCCTTTCTGAAACTGATCGACCGGTTGATGAACGCTGACCCATCAGACTACCGGTTTCTGTCGAGCCCTGATTATATCAACAGCTATTCTGAAAATGACCAGCAGCGGATGGAGCGGCTTTTCCAGTTTATTTTTGCCAATTTCAGACGTGAGATTCCGCTGGAGGAGATTTCATCGCTGGCGAATATGAATGAGTTTTCGTTTTGCCGGTATTTTAAAAGCCGGACCCAGAAACCGTTTACGCAGTTTGTAAACGAACTCCGGATTGGCTACGCCTGCAAACTGATGCAGGACCGCTACAATCAGATAGAGCATGTAGCCTATGAAAGCGGGTTCAATAATCTGACCCATTTCAACCGGCTGTTTAAGCGCATAAAAGGAGTTACGCCCCGTGATTACCGGAAACAACTGAAAACATTTTCCTGAACATACAGTAACGTTTACCACAATTCCATGATAGCATCTTCGTACCCAGGGGAAACGAGCCCGGTTACAGCCCAACCGAAACGGAATGTCATTACTGCCCTGTCGACGCAGGATCGCCGGTTTACACTGGGGGAGGGGGTGGGTACGGATGCCATTCACCAAACCCCGCAGTATTCCTATGCTGTGTGTGTGTTAAAAACGGGCACTGCACTGGAAGGAAACGGGCTGGCTTTTACGCTGGGTACGGGAAACGATCTGATTTGCAAAGCGATAACGTATTTAGCGCAACCGCTGGTCGGATACGATATTGAGGAATTAATGGCTGATTTCGGTACTGTTTACCGCCGCATGGCTGATGCACCGTCATTGCGCTGGCTGGGTCCGCAGAAAGGAGTCGTACAGCTGGCGCTGGCTGCCATCGTCAACGCCTGTTTTGACCTGTGGGCGAAAACCAGACAGGTTCCCCTGTGGAAACTGTTACTGGACTTGTCCCCCGAACAGCTGGTTAATACGCTGGATTTAAGTTATCTGGAGGACGTGCTGACCCGCCAACAAGCCATCGATCTCCTCACGCAGGCGCAGGCGGGCCGCAGTGGCCGGTCTGGCGTGCTGCAAACGGGATACCGGGGTTACGATACGTCGGTAGGCTGGTTTAATTACGCCGATCAGGCTATTATTGACAATACCAGAAAGGCAATGGCTCATGGTTTTTCGGCGTTGAAGCTGAAAGTCGGCTCCGATGACCCGGAGCGGGATCTGCGCCGGGCAGCCCTAATCCGGGAGACGGCAGGGGAGGAGGCCATCATCATGCTCGATGCCAACCAGCGCTGGAATGTCCCGGAAGCACTGGCTGTTTGCCGGCGGTTGAGCCACATCAATCCGTTCTGGATAGAGGAGCCGACTCACCCTGACGACATACTCGGCCACAAAGCTATTGCTGATGCCATTGCGCCCGTTAAAGTGGCAACCGGTGAGCACATACCAAACAAAGTTATCTTTAAAAACTTTTTTCAGGCAGGCGCCATGGCATATTGCCAGGTTGATGCCGTGCGGGTAGGCGGAATCTCGGAGTTTCTGACCGTGAGCCTGCTGGCAAAGCAGTTTGATATTCCGGTTGTGCCGCACGTGGGTGATATGGGGCAGATCCACCAGCATCTGGTGCTGTTTAATCATATCGGCATGGGCCATGAAAACCTGTTTCTGGAGCATATTCCGCATCTGCGGCAATACTTTACCCAACCGGCAACCATTGTCGACGGCTACTATCAGGTACCACAGGAACCCGGCAGCAGCAGCGACTTAATCGCAACGAACGGATGAGCGTATTACTCGATAAGGTCGTGTTAATCACCGGCGGGGCATCCGGTATCGGTCAGTCCTGCGCGCGGGCGTATGCCCGTGCCGGTGCCCATGTAGTTGTCCTGGACCGGGATGCGGATGCGCTTAGCGGGTTACTAAAGGAGCTCGGTGCAGGCCATACCGGTATTACCGGGGATGTGCAGCTTGGGGCGGATGTGAAGCAGGCCATTGACACCGCACTTACGCAGTTCGGCCGGCTGGATGTTATCCATAACAATGCCGGAATTGCTAACCCCTCAAAGCCATTACACGAAACGGAGGAGGAGGAGTGGGAGGCTTTATTTTCTGTGAACCTGAAGAGCGTTTACTGGACGTCACGTTTTGGTATTGACGCCCTGAAAGAGACCAAAGGCTGCATCCTGAACACCAGTAGCCTGGTGGGTGAAATCGGGCAGACACGTCATGCTGCCTATGTCGCTACCAAAGGGGGAATGAATGCACTGACGAAGGCAATGGCTCTGGATTATGCCCCGTTCGGTATCCGGGTCAATGCCATTTGTCCGGCCGGCGTGTGGACGCCGATGTTACGGACATGGGCAGCTGATCAGCCGGATCCGGCTGCAATCGGAAATTACCTGAACAGGATCCATGCACTGGGCTATTGTCCCGAAGGCGATGTCATTGCGGATGCCGCTGTATTTCTGGTGTCGGATGCCGCCCGCTTCATCACAGGCTGTATCCTGCCCGTAAGTGGCGGGGCTGAGCTTGGGTACGGGCACAAAAGCACTGAATAATATGAACGGTTTCTGATTTACTTAACTTTAACTGCATGAAAACGTCGTCCCGCGTTCTGGTTCCGTTATTGGCTGTTATGACCCTTATGTTCATCTGGAACCTGAGCCGGAATATCAATGATGTGTTAATTCCGCATCTGAAGCGTGCCTGTCAGTTGTCAGATCTGGAATCCTCACTGGTGCAGACGGCCTTCTTCGGCGGGTATTTTGTGCTGGCGCTGCCGGTCGGGCAGTTTATCCGGCGCTATGGCTACCGGGCGGGTATGGTTACCGGACTGCTGACGGCAGCGGTAGGGGCAGGCCTGTTTTATCCGGCCGCCGTAACCCGGTACTACCCGCTGTTTCTGGGAGCCCTGTTTATTATGGCCGCTGGGTTTACATTTCTGGAGGTCACCGCTACGCCGTATATTTCGGTATTGGGTGATCCGGAAAAAGCGTCGAGCCGGCTAAGTCTGGCCGCAGCGGTCGGCTCTCTCGGCGCAACACTCGGGCCGCTGATTGGGGCACAGTTTATGTTGCACGCGGACACTATGCCGGATACGGGCCTGATTCAGCCGGATACAGAACAGCTGGCTGCCTATTTGAACAGCGAGGCTCAACTTGTCAAGGTCCCGTATATCGGTTTGTCCGTGCTGTTTTTACTGCTTGGGCTCTTACTGACCCGCATACCGCTGCCGGCCTTAACTGAACAAGGTGAGTCGTCGGTACGCCTTCGCGGTATTTTCCGGTTCCGCCATACGGTGCTCGGCGCCCTTGGGGTATTTTGTTACCTGGGTGCTGAGGTGGGCATTGTCAGCTTTCTGATCCGGTTTGCCAACGCTGAGCAGCTGCCGGGAATGTCGGAAAAGAAGGCTGCGCTGTTCATTACGCTTTTTATGGCGTTTGTACTGGCTGGACGGCTTGCGGGTGCCTGGCTGCTGCGGCGTGCTGATCCCGCGCGGATATTGTGCGTTTGTGCTGCCGGAGCCTGCCTGCTGGTGGTTACAGCCATGCTGACATCTGGTTATCCGGCATTGTATGCATTGAGCCTTGTCGGCTTGTGTACGTCTGTCATGTATCCGGTTTTGTTTACGCTGAGTATTCATAAACTCGGTGCTTACACCAAAACCGGTTCATCGCTGCTGATTATGAGTATCGTGGGCGGCGCAATTGTGCCCCCCGTCATGGGCATTATTTCGGACATGCAGGGTATTCGCCCGGCGTTTATCGTGCCTGCCATGTGCTATGTGTATATCCTGTACTATGGAATGAAGGGCCACACTGCCGCACCGCCGGTGAGTGCCCGGATACAAATTAACCCCTGACTGCCATGCATCTCTATCTCAGACTACTTAGCTGCGCCTTACTGATCGCAGGCCACACCCTGGCCGGAGGACCGCGCAAAGACGACGGGCGGCTGGCGCGCTGGCGGGATAATCCGTTAAGCCTGTTTGTTCATTGGGGGCCGGTCAGCCGGATCGGGCAGGAGATAAGCTGGTCACGGCAGGCATACGGAAAAGCCCGCTATGATTCACTCTATAAAGGCTTTAACCCCACCCGCTTCAACGCAACGGAATGGGTCCGGATGGCAAAGCAAAACGGGTTCCGGCAACTGGTATTGACGGCCAAACACCACGATGGATTCTGTATGTGGGATACGAAAACCATATCCTACAATATTATGCGGTCTCCGTTCGGGAGAGATGTATGCAGGGAACTGGCAGCGGCTGCACACAAGGAAGGCCTCGCGATCGGGTGGTATTTTTCGGTGGGTGACTGGAAAGATCCCGATTGCCGCAATCCTGAGACCAATGCCCTGTTTGTTGACCGTATGCTTACCCAGATTCGGGAACTGTTGACCAATTACGGTAAAATAAGCCTGCTCTGGATTGATTACGATGGCTGGCCAAGTCCTGCCCATCCTAAAAAGGTATACGAGCTGGCCCGCCGGTTACAGCCTGGCATCATCATTAACAACCGGCTCGAACCATTTACTCCCGACGAGTCGCATGCCAGAGTCGGCCCATACGCTGATTATGCTACTCCGGAAAACTTTGTGGCCGGTTACGGGCGTGTCCCCTGGGAAACCTGTACCAATATGGGCCACCAGTGGGCGTGGAAGTTCGGGGATACCCCGCGGCCATTGCCCGAGTGTGTACAGACGCTTTTACGCTGCATCGGGGGTAACGGCAACCTGCTGTTCAATATTGGCCCTGATAGTACGGGGGTATTTCCGGCTGCTTTTGTGAGCCGCACGAATGAAATGGGGGATTGGATTAACCGGCATGCCGAAGCCATATACAAACTGAGAGGCGGCCCCTACACCCCTACCCGGCATTACGTCAGCAGTTACCGCAACAATACGGTGTACCTGTATATATTTCCGGAAAGCCCTGACAGTATCCGGCTTCCGCCCCTGAATGCGGTTGTCAGGAATGCGCGGTTACTGAACGGTCAACCGGTAGACATCCGCCAGGAAGCGGGTGGGCTGACCATTCGTTTACCGGCTTCGGGCCGGGATCCGGTGGCTACGGTACTGGCGTTCACCCTCGACAAGCCAGCCGCATCGCTGGGGTTGATACGGCCCTTCAGCACCAGCGGAGCGCTTTCCTACGGCCGGACGGCCCGCGCGTCAAGCGCATTGGGCAGCTTTCTGCACGATGCCGGCGCGGCTGTAGACGACAATCCGGGAACTGCCTGGAAAATGGGCCGGCGAACGGATGTTAATTTCGATCGCTATTATGGCCGCAATATGCATTACATGGCTGATTCTGTAATGCAGTTGTTTACCCGGAAAGGTTGGCTGGAGGTTGACCTGGGCAGGCCGGAATCAGTCAGCCGGATTACGGTCTCCGAGTTGGTTTACAACAAGTCGAAGATTAAGGATTTTACCATTCAGTACGAAAAAGCCGGAAAATGGATACGGCTGGCCAGCGATACCGATATGGGTAACTGGTCGAGAGAAATTGAACCGGTTGTGGCCCGGAAATTCCGGCTGGTCATTGACGACGCATCCGGTTACCCGGGCATCCGGGAGTTTCAGGTGTTCGGGACGCAAAACCGCAATTAACACCGCAGCAGATTAAACTACGTCAGGGAAAGCAATTATTCCGGCGGTACCAACCGGCACGTCAGTGTTCGGGCTGGTACCGTGGGCAGGACCTGTTATGCCTGCCGGATGTACGAATTGAACCAGTCTACTAAACTCATAACTAAATTCACAATCCAATGTACTTGTTTACACGCAACCTAAACTTGTATTCCGGTTTATGGCTAGGGATTTTTCTCTTGCTCCAGAACCGGTTTGTACAGGCTCAGTCCGGCCGGGATGTTCAGATCAGAGGCAAGGTAATTGCCGCCGAAACCAATGAAGGTATTCCCGGCGTCAACATCATAATTAACAATACCAAACAGGGTACGTCAACGCAGGCCGATGGCACATTTACCTTGAACGTACCGGAACGGCCCGCTGTCCTGCTGGTGTCGTACATTGGTTACCAAACACAGGAGGTCACTGTAAATACGCAGACAACGCTTTCGATCACGCTCCAGCCCGACAACCGTTCGCTGAGTGAAGTCGTGGTCGTGGGTTATGGTACCCAGAAAAAGCGGGATCTGACCGGCGCCGTAGCGTCGATAGGGGCCGATCAGTTTAAGGAACGCCGCGAAACCCAGGTCTCGCAATCGCTTCAGGGGGCCATGTCGGGGGTAGTCGTAACCCGCAGCGGATCGAGCGGGGCGATGGGCGGGGCAACCATCCGGATACGCGGGGTGACCACCATCGGAAATTCAGACCCCTTAGTAATGGTCGATGGTATACCGGTTGCCGATGTAAACCAGGTCAACTCCGCCGATATTGAGAACATTACCGTGTTGAAAGATGCCGCGGCTTCATCCATTTACGGCTCGCGGGCTGCTTCCGGTGTTATATTAATTACAACGAAGCGGGCTAAATCGGATCAGGTTTCTATCCAGTATTGTTGCGAAAACGGAGTTGATAAACCAACCCAGCTGCCGAAGGAAATGGGCGTTGTCCGGTACATGCAGCTGGTCAATGAATTGCGGTGGAATGATGCCGGGAATGGATCAAATCAATACCCGACATTTACAAAGGACCTGATCGACGGCTATGCCGAAAAGCACGCGGCCGATCCTGATAAATATCCGGATACCGACTGGATGGCTATAGCCCTGCGGCAGAATGCCCCCCGTGAAACCCACAGCCTGAGCATGATGGCGGGGTCAAAGTTTATAAAATCAAACGCATCGATCCGATATGAAAAAGTAGGCGGCTTTTACGATAATAAGGATTACCGGCGGATTTTTGCCCGGTTGAACAATGATTTTACGCTGAACAAATACCTCAGTGCTACCTTCGATTTCAACTTTAAACGGACGACAACCACCGATCCGACCCACGGGGATCCGCTCGGCGAAATCCGGATTGCCTCCCCGGTGTATCCGGCAATGTGGGCCGACGGCCGGGTAGCCGACGGAAAAGCAGGTGCCAACGTGTGGGCGCGGCTGAAATACGGCGGCACCAATGCCAACCTTTATAATCAGATCAGCGGCCGCGTCGGAATAGACATCAAACCCATTGACGGCCTGAAAATTACGGGCGTTCTTGCCCCGATTTTTGATTTTAACAATCAGAAATTCTTTAACAAACGGGTTGATGCGTTCTCGGCAACCGATCCGACCCAGTTTGTCGTTACGCTTTCTGAAAACGGAGCCAACGCAACGACCCGGCTTGTGGAAGGCCGTAACACAAACCTCGCCCTGACCACCCAGTTACTGGCCAACTATGCCCGGACATTCGGCAATCATGATATTACGGCGCTGGCGGGTTATGAAAATTATTACAATAAATACGAGAGTCTGTCGGCATCCCGGGATCAGTACCTGTTTGATGGCTACCCGTACCTGGATCAGGGACCTATAACCTTCAGAGATAATGCAGGGTCTGCGTATGAGACGGCTTACCGGTCTTACTTCGGCCGGTTGACCTATGCTTTCCGTGAAAAATACCTCCTTCAGGCGAATATCCGGCGCGATGGCTCTTCGCGCTTTAACAGTAAGTATCGCTGGGGCGTATTCCCTTCGTTTTCGGTGGGATGGGTGCTCAGTGAAGAGGCCTTCCTGAAAAATCAGAAAGTCCTGTCGTTTCTGAAATTACGGGGTTCATGGGGCACGCTGGGGAACGAACGGATCGGTAATTACCCGTATCTCGGGATTATCAATTTCGGAAATGCGCTGTTCTATCAGTCAGGGGCGGCCCTGTCGCAGCAGACAGCAGCTCAGGTTCAGTATGCTATCGAGAATATTTCATGGGAAAAAACCACCTCTGCCAATATTGGTCTGGATGCGAATTTCTTTAATGAACGGCTGCGGTTTGTCGGGGATGTTTATCAGAAACAAACGTCGGATATGCTGTTAGCGCTCCAGATACCCATTTTTGTCGGGTTTGAAAATCCAAACCAGAACACCGGCAAAATGAGCACAAAGGGAATTGACCTCGACCTGTCGTGGAGTGACCGCATAGGAGGGCTAAAGTATTCCGTGTCGGGTAACCTCTCGCAGTTTACATCGATAATGGGCGATCTGGGCGGAACGGAGTTTCTGGGCGACCAGATCAAACGGAAAGGGAGTCAGTTTAATGAGTGGTATGGCTACGTGTCGGAAGGCATTTACCGGACACAGGAAGATGTCAATAACTCACCTAAGCTGAGCACAAATGTGAAGGTAGGGGATATGAAATACCGCGATATCAGCGGGCCAAACGGCGTGCCGGATGGTAAAATATCACCTGAATATGACCGGACATACCTCGGGGGATCGCTGCCTCAGTGGACCTATGGCGGTACGATCCGGCTGGCGTGGAAAAACCTCGATCTTGGGCTTTCCGTGCAGGGTGTCGGTTACCAGAACAGTTCCGTGCTGGGCTTCACGGATTACAATGCAGGCAACTGGGGACGTTTCCCGAATGTACTGGACGGCCGGACATGGAGCAATTACAACACGCCTGACCAGAATGCAGCGGCCATTTACCCCCGCTACACCGAGACCAACAAAGGCCTCAACCGGGCGTTATCCGATTTCTGGCTGTTCAACGGCGGCTATATGCGCCTTAAAAACGTAACGGTAGGCTATACCGTTCCCGAACGGTTTACCCGCAAAGCCCTAATGAAAAGTTGCCGGTTGTATGTAAGCGGTACCGATTTATGGTGCCTGAGCCGCTACCCTAAAGGATGGGATCCGGAAGGGTTTGGCATTGTCACTACGCTTATTGGCGGTGTTTCGGTCAATTTTTAATCGCAGTAAAACCTGGTAAGAATCCTTATGAAATCAGTATTATACATCATCCTGACGGGGTTTGGTCTGCTGCTGGCCGGCTGTCAGAATAGCCTCGACCTTTATCCGCTGGCTCAGCCATCCGCCGAAAAGTGGTACTCCAGCGAGTCTGAAATTCTTCTGGCACTCAATGATTTATACCGGCCCGACTGGTGGACCCCTGACGAAGGTATCGGCAGTGAGGTGCTGTCAGACGACGGGTTTAACCGGACAACCCTGTCGCCCATTAAAGCAGGTACAACCAATAGCCAGTGGGGGACCTCTACGCTGTTGTGGCGGAACAGCTATAAGGCGATTGCACGGGCAAACAGGGCCCTGGCAGCACTGGATAATCCCGTTACGAAAACAAACGTGCCGCAGGCCAAGCTTGATGTGTATGTTGCCGAATTAAAGTTTCACAGGGCGGCACAATACGCCCGCCTGATTACCTATTTCGGCGATGTGGTATACAGCGACGGCGTTATTTCTATTGAAGAAGCCTACACCAAAGGACGTACGGACCGGAAAACGGTACTGGCTAACGTCTACAAGGATTTTGATGCAGCCGCGGTGGCTCTGCCAAAAAATTACGCGGCTTCGTCCGTTAAACGCGTAACGAAAGGCGCGGCTTATGCGCTCAAGACGCGGATCGCGCTATATATGGGCGACTTTAAAACGGCTGCTGAATCGGCAAAGGCCTGTATGGATCTGGCCGAGTACAGCCTGCATACCGGTTACGCGAACCTGTTTGCCCAGAGTACCAAAAACTCCCGGGAGGTTATCTTCGGATTACCCCGATCCATTGCGCTGAATGTCAACATTGCCTCGTCCAATGTACTCGACCGCATTACCCGGAATGCCGGAGGGTTTGCGGCCATTGCACCGACCTGGGATATGTCTGTCTCTTATACACATCTCCGAGCCCACGAGACAAGAGGCAATCTCG
>NZ_CAMFHL010000155.1 GCF_945952095.1 uncultured Arsenicibacter sp.
CGATGGCACGCAGATCGAAGCCGATGACCCGGAAGAGGAAAAAGATCCGAGCCTGATCAACTTCAAAAAAGTATTTGTTAATCCGGAAATCATCGAAGAAGACGGCGAGGACTGGGGCTTTGAAGAAGGTTGCCTGAGCATCCCGGGTATCCGGGCGGAAGTTTACCGGCCCGAAATCATCCGGATCCGCTACGTTGACCTCGACTGGAACGAACATGAGGAAGAGTATGACGGCATGGCGGCCCGCATCATCCAGCACGAATATGATCACCTGGAAGGCAAGCTGTTTACCGATTACCTCTCGCCGCTGAAACGCCAGCTGATTAAAAAGAAACTTTCCGACATCACGAAAGGTAAAGTGGATGTCGATTACCGCATGCGGTTCCCTAAATAACGGGCCAATCAGCGATGCCTGCCCTCAGGCATCGCTACCCCTCTTCCTATGCGCATTACCCTTATTCAAACCGATCTGCACTGGCAGGACCCTGTTGCCAACCGGGCCATGCTCGAGGAACGTATCTTTGGCTTACCCGAAGCTACTGATCTGATTGTGCTGCCCGAAATGTTTACGACCGGATTCACCATGCAGGCTGCTTCGGTAGCCGAACGGATGAACCTGACGACCTTCCGGTGGCTGAAACAGATGGCGGCCCAGACGGGGGCGGTTGTCACGGGGAGTTATGTGGTGCAGGAAGACGGCCGTTTTTATAACCGGCTGGTCTGGATGGAGCCCGACGGGACAGTTGATACCTACGATAAGCGGCATTTGTTCCGCATGGCGGGTGAAGACAAAACCTATACGGCCGGTGAACGGCGCCTGGTGAAAGAATGGAAAGGCTGGCGGATTTGCCCGCTGATCTGTTATGACCTGCGGTTTCCGGTCTGGAGCCGCAACCGGGTGATTGAGCCGGGGCCACCGGCGCAGCTCGATTACGACCTGCTGCTATACGTTGCTAACTGGCCGGAAGTGCGCCGCGATCCGTGGAATACCCTTCTTCAGGCCAGGGCCATCGAAAATCTGAGCTATGTCGTGGGAGTGAACCGTGTCGGCGCCGACGGCAACGGGATTCCTCACAGCGGCGATTCGGCCATCATCAATTACAAAGGCGAGATTCTGGTACGGCATACACACACGGAAGTCTGCCACCAGCAAACACTGTCGCTGAACGAACTCCGCGATTTTCGTGCTAAGTTCCCGGCATATCTGGATGCGGACGGGTTTGGGCTTCACGCAGGTATGTAGCGTTTCAAAGGGAATATGCGGGCGATCTGATCAAAACTGTCAAAAAGCAGATCATTCATCAACTGTAGTACGCATTGCGTTCAAATCGCCGTCCCAGTCAATAGCTCCCCGCAGGGCAGCCAATTCTTTCTTTTTCAGTTTACGTAATAGCTCAACCAATGCCAGCCGTACTACTTCCTGCGGATTTTGTATCTGACTAAGCTGCATGGTTTCCTTGATTAAGTCGTCGTTAATCTCAATAACTGCTGTCATACGGCTGATGATTTTTGCGTTCAACTGAGCTTATTCATATACCTACGAAGTACTGAGACGCAACACATTGCGTCTCTACTCGAGGACTTTGGGTACCTGGAAAAACTGCTCGTCGTGTTGCGGGGCGTTGGCGAGGGCACGCTCACGGCTGAGGTGTTCGCCGACAGCATCTTCCCGGACTACGTTCAATTCCTCCGAAATGTGCATCAACGGTTCAACACCCGTTGTATCGACTTCGTTCAGCTGCTCCATCCAGGTCAATACCTCGTTCAGGCTGCTAAGCATACCGGCTTCTTCTTCCGGACGGACTTCCAGACGCGCCAGATGCGCAATCTTGTGCAAAGTTTCTTTATCTACTTTCATTGTTAACTGGTCGGCCGCCACGGCGGCAATTATGTACACCCGATAGCTGTCTGCCGGTATTCAATCGGGTGACAGGTTATACACTGGCCACTTTTTCTGACTTCATCAATTCAGCGTCGATGATCCGGAACGTCTGTTCTTTCAGCAACTCAACGTCTTCCTGCGTCATGCCCTGCGTAAGGATGGGTTCATGCACCACGACACGGAGCGCCATGTGATGCATCCGCATTTTTTTCTTGTCCGGCAGAATCTTGTAGTTATTCAGCAACGAGATCGGGACAATCGGTACCTGTTGCTGAATGGCCATTGTAAAGGCCCCGTCCTTAAACGGATGCGCCATCTTTGGCGGTTGTTTGGCACGGATGCCTCCCTCCGGAAAGATGACAATACTACGGCCTTTCGCCAGTGTCCGGATGCATTTGTTCAGCGAATAGGCCCGGCTTTTGGCTTCCTCCCGCGTTACCTGAATGTGCAGTTTGGCAAACATATACCCCAGCAACGGGATTTTCTTTACCTCACTCTTGCCGACAAAGGAGTAATAATTTTCGATCACGACCCCCATCATGGCAATATCCAGGTAGGAAAAGTGATTGGCGCAAAAAACATAGGCCTGCTTCCGGTCCGGCCGGAACCGGTACTCTACCCGCACGGGCATGCCGATCCCGAAGAAAAACAGCTTGCCCCAGATGGAATTAATCCGGTGGGCTGCCGGTTTCCAGGCTTCCCGCTGCAGACAGATATACTGTATCGGAAACAACAGCAGATACAGTACGGTAATCCAGACGGCGCACCAGATTGAGTAGAGGAGTGTCATAAGCGGTTGAGGCATTGGCCGTTCAGACGGCGCAGCCCATACAGGCCGGCCGTCTGAACGGTCGCAGATCTATATTAATGTTTGAAATGCCGGACGCCCGTAGTCACCATAGCCAGGCCATTCCGGTTGCAATAGTCAATCGAATCCTGATCACGGATGGAACCGCCAGGCTGTACAACCGCCGTAATACCGGCCTGATGCGCGATTTCGACGCAGTCAGGGAACGGGAAGAAGGCATCAGATGCCATCACGCTACCCGTCAGGTCGAATCCAAACGACTTTGCTTTTTCAATGGCTTGTTTCAGCGCATCCACACGACTGGTCTGGCCGACACCGCTTGCCAGCAGCTGACCTTCCTTCGCCAGTACAATCGTGTTCGACTTGGTGTGCTTACACACTTTCAGCGCAAACTCCAGGGCCGACAGTTCGCTGTCGGTCGGTGCTTTTTCGGTAACGGTTTTAAACTGAGCCGCTACTTCGGTCTGCCGGTCCTGATCTTGTTCCAATACCCCGTTCAGGATGGTTTTGATCATTTTCGATGGCAGCGTTACCGGCTTACGGGTCAGCAAAATCCGGTTTTTCTTTGATTTCAGCAGTTCCAGCGCTTCCGGTGCGTAATCCGGCGCAATCAGAATTTCCATGAACAGCTTGTTCAGTTCTTCTGCCGTTGCCAGATCAACCGGTACGTTAGTGATAATCACCCCGCCAAACGCCGATACCGGGTCGCAGGCCAGGGCGTTCAGGTACGCCTGCTGCGGTGTAGCGGCCGTGGCAATACCACAGGCGTTGGTGTGTTTGATGATCGCAAACGTAGCACCTGCCGAAGCCGAAAACTCGTCGATCAGATTTACGCACGCATCCACGTCAACGAGGTTGTTATACGACAGTTCCTTGCCATGCAGCTTATCAAACATCGCTTCCAGGTCACCGTAGAACGTTGCCTGCTGGTGCGGGTTTTCGCCGTAACGCAGCGGATTAGCCGGCAACTGCCTGTACGACGACTGATCGTCGGCAGTAAGCCCGGCAAAGTAGCCGTGGATTGCCGTATCGTAATGCGACGTCACGCCAAACGCTGCCTGCGCAAACTGCTTGCGGTCGGCGAGCTCAGTGCCACCATCTTTTTCGGTCAGCAGGTCAACCACGGCACCGTACTGGCTCCGCGACGACACAATCAGTACGTCTTTATAATTCTTGGCTGCGGCCCGGATCAGCGAGATACCGCCGATGTCAATTTTCTCAATAATATCTTCCTCTGAAGCACCTGATGCCACCGTCTCTTCAAACGGGTACAGATCAACCACCACCATGTCGATATTCGGAATCTGGTGACGTTCGGCCTGGGCTATGTCCTGATCCAGATCACGGCGGTAAAGGATGCCACCAAAAACGGCAGGGTGCAGTGTTTTCACCCGGCCGCCGAAGATCGACGGATAGCCGGTCAGGTCTTCAACGGCCGTAACCGGAATGCCTAATTCTTCAATAAATGTCTGGGTACCACCTGTTGAATACAGTTTTACATTGTGCTGGTGCAACAACTTCACCAGGGGTTCGAGACCGTCTTTGTAATAAACGGAGATTAAAGCGGAGGAGATTTTCATGATTCTTCCTGAACAGCATCCCTGCTGTTTCCAGCCTTTTGATTGATTTGATTGCCGGATTTGATGTTCGATGGTGCTGCGGCACAATACCACTGCCATCAATGAAGCCGCAAAGATAACCAAAAGCCTGCACACCACACGCGTTAACACCGGCTTACTCACGAATGCCGGTAAATTTCCGTTATTTTTGCAAAGCAGCCCTGAACAGGTCGCCCGGCGATGCTGTTCAGGGCGGATGAACCACTACGATGAGTACATTCAAAAAACTGGCCGGCGACACGGCATTATACGGTGTCAGCACCATTCTGGCGCGCTCTATCAATTTTGCACTGGCCCCCATCCAGACCTATGCCTTTGAAAATCCCGCTGACCTTTCGTCCAACGTAACGCTCTATGCCTGGATCGGTATGCTGATGTCGGTGTACACGCTGGGGCTCGAAACGGCATTTTTCCGGTTTGCGGCCCGCGCCAAAGGCCCTGAACTGGCCGGCGAACGCCAGTTGATTTTTAACCGCAGCACGAGTCTGCTCATCCTGTCGGGGCTGATTCCGGCAATCCTGACCATCTTTTTTGCAGCACCGATTGCCGGCTACCTCGGTTATCCGGGCGAAACTACCGCCGTCATGTGGTCGGGCCTGATTCTGGCCGTTGATACCATTGTCGCCATTCCGTTTGCCCGGCTGCGCGTTGAGAACAAAGCCCGCCGGTTTGTGCAGGCGAAGGTGATCAACATTCTGATCAACGTCGCCCTGAACGTCTTTTTTATTGTGCTCTGCAAGGACATCTCGGAAGGCGATTACCTGACCGCCCTCCAACCGGTGGCCGCCTGGATTTACCGGCCTGAGATTGGCCCTGCCTACATTCTGCTGGCCAACCTGCTGGCCAACGCCCTGTATTTTGTTTTCATGCGCGACGCTTTTGCCGGCTTCCGCTTTACCTTCGAATGGGCCGTTGTCCGGACGTTGCTCGCCTACTCCCTGCCCATCATGCTCACCAACATGTCGGGGGTGCTGAACTCACTGACTGACCGGCTGCTGCTCCGCCGTTTTCTGCCCGAAAACTTCTATCCGGGCCTAACCTCAGAGGATGCGCTGGGCATTTACGGCAACTGCCTGAAGCTGTCTATTTTCATGGCCCTCGCCATCAACTCCTTCAAGTTTGCGGCCGACCCGTTCTTTTTCAGCCGTGCCGAAGACAAAAACTCGCCTAAACTGCTGGCCGACGTGACCAAATGGTTCCTCATCGTCTGTGTAGTCCTCTGGGTGGGTGTCAGCCTGAATCTGGATCTGGTCGGGCTGTTGTTATCCCCCAAATACCGCGTCGGACTGGTTGTGGTTCCCGTACTGCTGCTGGCCAACCTGTTTCTCGGCGTGTATTACAACATCTCGTTCTGGTTTAAACTCAGCGACAAAACACAGTTCGGCACCCTGATTACCGTCATCGGCGCCATTACAACCATTACCCTGAACATGGTGCTGATTCCGCGCATGGGCTACATGGGATGCGCCGTTGCCTTTCTGGCATCGAGCCTGGTGATGATGGTGTTGTGTTATGTACTCGGGGAGAAATATTATCCGGTACCGTACCACCTCAAATCGGCGTTATGGTACATCGGCAGTGCCGGAGCGCTGATCTATTTTTCGGGGCAGATCAGCATCAGCAACCTGTGGGTGGCCGTCCCGTATCACATGGCCCTGTTTCTGGCCTATCTCGGCACCATTGCCATCATCGAACGCGATACGGTGAAGCTGGCGCTGGCCCGCTTCCGGAAATAATCAGGGCCCACGCCAAAGGCAGTTATTTGTATTTGGGCGACCACGTGGGGTCGCCCGTACAGCAGGGCGAAGGCTATTTAATATCGCGCAATAATTTGTTGGCGTAAATGAATTCGTTCAGTTCCGGAACGGTCGAGCGGGTAATGGTGGTGTTATCGCCTTCCCACAACTTATGGCCCTGATACAGGAACATAATTTTCTCGCCGATTTCCAGCATCGAGTTCATGTCGTGGGTAATCACAACCGTTGTAATGTTAAACTCGTCGGTGATTTCTTTAATCAGCTGATCGATTTTGATGGATGTCAGCGGATCGAGGCCCGAGTTAGGCTCATCGCAGAAGAGGTACTTCGGGTTCATCACGATGGCACGGGCAATGCCTACCCGTTTTTTCATCCCGCCCGACAGCTCCGAAGGCATCCGCTCGGCGGCGGCTTCGAGGCCCACCCGTTGCAGACAGAACATGGCCCGTTCGTGTTTCTCATCCGACGGCGTATCCGTCAGCATATCGAGCGGAAACTGTACGTTCTCCAGCACGGTCTTCGAGTCGAACAGAGCCGATCCCTGGAACAGCACCCCCATTTCGCGGCGGATTTCCTTTTGCAGTTCTTCATCGCCCGTCAGGAAATTACGGCCGTCATACAACACATCGCCCTGATCCGGCTTCACGAGGCCGATCATACACTTCAGCAACACGCTTTTACCGGTACCGCTCCCGCCAATGATCAGGCTGGTTTCACCAGGCCGGAAGTTACCGCTGATCCCGGCCAGTACCTGCCGGTCGCCGAAGGTTTTGGCAATATTTTTTATCTCAATCATTGTCTGAATCCTTAGTAATGGTGGTGTGTTTAGAGCAGCAACTGCGCCAGTAAGAAATCAGCAGCCAGTACGGCAATACAGCTGTTGGTTACGGCCGTTGTTGACGCCGCCCCGACCTCCAGCGCACCGCCCCGTACATTATACCCCTGATAAGCCGAAATCGTCGAAATCAGGATAGCAAACACCACCGATTTAATCAGCGCAAAGGTCACGCTGAACGGCTTAAAGTCAGACCGAAGCCCGTACACATAATCCTGCGGCGTAATGATGTCGGTTAGCGTACCCGCCACGTATCCGCCCCAGATCGACAGAAAGCCGGCCAGAATAATCAGCAGCGGAAACATGACCATTGAAGCAATCATTTTGGGCAGCACCAGATACGAGCTTGAATTGATACCGATCACTTCCAGCGCATCAATCTGTTCGGTAATCCGCATCGTTCCCAGCTGACTGGCAATATTCGATCCGACCTTACCGGCCAGTACCACGCTCGTGATAGTCGGCGCCAGCTCCAGAATCGTACTATCCCGGACAATAACGGCAATAATCGACAGCGGAATCAGCGGGCTAACCAGGTTATACGCCGTCTGTACGCACGTAACCGCCCCGATAAACGTCGACACGATAGAAACGATAAAGACCGATTTGATACCAATGGAAATGCATTCTTCCATGACTAACCGGTAGTAGACTGCAAATTTTTCCCGGTTGGTGAAGAGCGTACCTAAGAAAATAAAATACTTCCCTATATGTGACATGTCTGGTAATTTATGCTGCTGCCCTGCTAAACCCGTCGTTATCTGTTCAAAAAAAGGGGCGGTATAGCCCGCAAACGACAATTTACAGTAGACTCAATTAGAAACGCCGGTAAAGATAGAATGGTTTGTTCCGTAAATTGCCGCTTCGATAAAAATTGATAGCCATACCGGGCGATTCCGGCTGCCAGCCGGCGCGGCATTTCCCGATCACTTTACCAACAAAGCCAATTATGAATCCATTACTTGTTGTGACGGGCGGTACCAAGGGAATCGGACGGGCCATTGCCGACCGGTTTGTCGGCGCGGGATTCGATGCCGTGATCTGTGCCCGCACGGTAGCCGGTATCGACGGCCCGAACTACCTGCCGTTCGCCGCCGACCTGTCGACCCGCGACGGCGTAGACAGCCTCATCGGTTACCTGCAATCGCTGAACCGGCCGGTTGATGTGCTGGTCAATAATACCGGTGTGTTTCAGCCGGGGCAGATTCATACCGAGGCGGAGGGCGTTTTTGAGCAGCTCATGACGACCAACGTAGCCAGTGCCTATCACCTGACCCGAGGGCTGGTCGGCGACATGATTGCCCGCCGCAAGGGGCATATCTTTATGATGTGCTCAACGGCCAGCATTACGGCCTACACCAATGGCGGGTCGTACTGTATTTCTAAATACGCGCTGCTGGGCATGAGCCGGGTGCTGCGCGAGGAGTTAAAAGTCCATGGCGTAAAGGTGACGGCAGTATTGCCGGGTGCCACATTAACAGCGAGTTGGGAGGGCACTGACTTACCCGAAGACCGCTTCATGAAACCGGAGGATGTAGCGGATACCGTCTGGGCAGCCTACACCCTTTCGCGAAGTGCGGTGGTTGAAGAGGTGCTGATTCGGCCACAATTAGGCGATATTTAGTAAAGATGTTTGTATCTTGCGCGCCACTTCATCCGTAAACTCCCAACTGTAAACTGCAAACAGCAAACTGTATATTCATAAAATGTCTTCTATTCAGTATCTAGGCATTGATGTCGGCGGCACAAATGTTAAAATGGGCATCGTAGACGCCCAAACCGGCAAAATTTCTAACTTCTACAGTCACGATACGTCCTCCTGGCGCGAATCGGGCCATTTCATGGAACGCTTCGGCGACGCTATTGCCATTCAACTGGCCGATCACAAGGACATCACCAAAGTTGGAATCGGTTTGCCGGGCATGATTAACCGTCAGCGTACGGTTCCGCTCGAAATCACCGCCATCCCTGAACTGAATGGCGTTCCGATGGTTGAGACCCTCACAAAGCGGTTTCCTTCCGTTCAGTTCTTCCTGGAGAATGATGCCAACGCCGCTGCGCTGGGTGAGTTCTACTTCGTGGACGACATGAACGATGAGAACTATATCTTTATTACGCTCGGAACCGGTGTAGGCGGTGCGGCGATCATCGATAAAAAAGTGTTTAAAGGCGGCGACGGTAACGCGATGGAGCCCGGCCACATTCCGTCACGGAACGGTAAGGTACTGGAGCGTAACATCGGTAAAAAAGAGCTGCTGGATCTGGCGAACCTGCGGCGTTCGGAGTATACCGGTGCCACGCAATTGCCCGACGACGGTGAAATTTCGACTACCGGTCTGGTGGCCGCTGCCGCCGAAGGCGACAAACTGGCGCTACAGATCTGGACGGAAGTCGGCGAGATGCTGGGCGAAGGCCTCGTCTCACTCATCCGCATTCTGGACATCCGCAATATCCTGATCGGCGGTGGCCTGTCGGCTTCGTTTGAGTACATTCTGCCGGCTGTGCAGAAAGAACTGGATTTCTGGCTGACCCCTTACTACAAAGACGGACTGTCGATCAAGCGGGCAACGCTTGGCAATGATGCCGGTCTGCTGGGTGCAGCTTCGCTCTGCTTCGAATAAAAAAGCCATTACTTACCTAAAGCCCTGATTATCCTGACATTAAAGGATAGTCAGGGCTTTCTTTTTTGTATAGCCACCACACAAATTCCGGGCCATTTCCAATAAAATCTAAAAAAAATGATCTACAGACACGGCTACGTTCCCGCTTAATAATTAGTTACCATTTTTAACATAAAAGTCCACATAAAACAGACAAAACTACACCCTATTTGTTATTCAGTGACTTTGACTGAATGCATAACGTCAATACATTTGGTCAGACATTTGCATATTTTAACAGTATTCACCCAAATCTGAGCGACTATGGCAAAACCTCAACTTAGCTATTCTTTTTAAAATCCACAGGAGGTCAGACGGCCCACACACCGCTGACCGGTTACTGCCAGGGTAAGGCCTGTTCCGGCTTTATTCCGCTTCAGGTGCTCACCTGCCTGAAGAACGTTCTCTGCTTTCTTATTACTTCGGGGCAGGGTCATCTATATCGTTTGGAACGCATTCAGCATCATGTTATCCCTACCTCCGGAAAAACCGGAGACTGGTATTGCTTTGTCTGAATCGTCATGTCAACTATCTCTTATTCAACGTTTATGCAAAAAACACTACTTCGTACCCTTAGGCCGTGGCTTCTGGTTTGGGTGGTACTTGCTATGTCCCTGAGCGGAGCACTGGCACAAAATGCTACGGTTACACCGATAGGGCAAATCTGCCTCGGTCAGCCGTTATCGCTTAGTATTGTACCAATTAACGTATCGCAGTTAGCGGAAATTCGTATCAGCGGCCCTAACGGGGTAAGCGCTGTTGTTGGCGGAAATGGCGTTGTCACCCTTCCTACCGGCCCCGGCGGGCTTCAGGCCGGAGCCAACAACCTGACTGTGACAGCGGTACTGCTCGGTCAAACGATTTTGACCGTTCCGGTTACCATTACATTGCCTAATGCGGTCCAGGCTGTTACTAACCTGGTTTCACAAACAGTGCTACAGGGAAACACTCTTACGTTAGCGGGCACCTGCCCGACCGGTGTGCTTAATTATACGTCAACCAGCGGGACTGGTACAGGAAATCCAACCATCCCGACGGGTACAACAGGCGTACAGTCGTATACGGTAGTCTGTATAGACGGCAACGGGTGTGTCAGCCCGGTTTCCGTAGCGAACGTAACCGTCGTCGGCGGCGGGCTTACTCTGTTACCCGGCACACCCTCGCAGATCTGTCTGGGTCAACTCCTGAACCTGAACTTGCTGGGCAGCGGTGTTCTGAGCGACCTCACCGGTGGGATTAACAGCGGCCTCATTAGTTTATCGGTCACCGGCCCTGTCGGCGTTTCAGCGACCGTGCTCGGCCCGGGCCTGTTGCAGGTCACCGGACTACCGGCCGGACCAAACAACCTGACCGTGACGGCCTTTCTATCAGGCACACCGGTAGCCAACGTATCCCTGACCACCAATGTCATCAGCCTGCCTGCGGTGCAGAATCTTGTATCTGTCAGCGGTTTGACCGGCTCAACGCTTAATCTCGTAGGTACCTGTCCGACAGGCATTTTGAACTATACGTCTACCAGCGGCACTTCCGGCTCAACAGCCACGGGGATTATTCCGGTGCTCACCGGCAGCGCGGGTGTACAGTCGTATACGGTAGTATGTATAGATGGCAACGGCTGTATCAGTCCGATCTCAGTAGCGAACGTAACCGTCGTTGGCGGCGGGCTTACTCTGTTACCCGGCACACCCTCGCAGATCTGTCTGGGTCAACTCCTGAACCTGAACTTGCTGGGCAGCGGTGTTCTGAGCGACCTCACCGGTGGGATTAACAGCGGCCTCATTAGTTTATCGGTCACCGGCCCTGTCGGCGTTTCAGCGACCGTGCTCGGCCCGGGCCTGTTGCAGGTCACCGGACTACCGGCCGGACCAAACAACCTGACCGTGACGGCCTTTCTATCAGGCACACCGGTAGCCAACGTATCCCTGACCACCAATGTCATCAGCCTGCCTGCGGTGCAGAATCTTGTATCTGTCAGCGGTTTGACCGGCTCAACGCTTAATCTCGTAGGTACCTGTCCGACAGGCATTTTGAACTATACGTCTACCAGCGGCACTTCCGGCTCAACAGCCACGGGGATTATTCCGGTGCTCACCGGCAGCGCGGGTGTACAGTCGTATACGGTAGTATGTATAGATGGCAACGGCTGTATCAGTCCGATCTCAGTAGCGAACGTAACCGTCGTTGGCGGCGGGCTCAGCGTGTTACCCGGCACACCCTCGCAGATTTGTCTGGGTCAGCCCCTGAATCTGAGCCTGCTGGGCAGCGGTATCCTCAGCGACCTGACCGGCGGAGGCGCCAACAGCGGCCTCATCAGTTTGTCGGTCACCGGCCCTGTCGGTGTGTCAGCGACCGTGCTCGGCCCGGGTTTGTTGCAGGTTACGGGTCTGCCAACGGGTCCCGGCATCCTGACCGTGACGGCCTTTCTATCAGGCACACCGGTAGCAACCGTAGAAATAGCCACCAACGTCATCAGCCTGCCTGCGGTGCAGAATCTTGTATCTGTCAGCGGCCTGACCGGCTCAACGCTTAACCTCGCAGGGACCTGCCCGACAGGTATTCTGAACTATACGTCTACCAGCGGTACTTCCGGCTCAACGGCTTCGGGTGTTATTCCGGTGCTCACCGGCAGTGCGGGTGTACAGTCGTATACCGTAGTGTGTCTGGATGCCAACGGCTGTATCAGTCCGATCTCGGTTGTCAACGTGACGTTAGTAAACGGAACCCTTACGCCATCGGGCGTTATCAATCCGGTTTGCCTCGGCAACGCCTTAAGCCTTACCCTGTTAGGCGGCAATGGGCTGGATCTGAATCTGGTTAGCTTATCCGTTACCGGTGTTTCGAACCTTAACGTAGTGGCCGGCGGCTTGGGCGTACTGACTATCAACGGCTTACCGGCCGGCACCAACAACCTGACGATAACAGCCTATCTGCTGGGTGCACCGGTGGCCAGCGTTATCCTGCCGGTTACAGTGCTCAGCGTTCAGCCGCCATCGGTTGCGTCAAGCCCGACAGTGGGTCAGACCTATCCGGCCGGTCAGACATCGGTATCGGTTACACAGGGGTCCAATAACCCGGTGGTCTTTACGGCCAGTTGTTCCGGCGGCGGCTCGTTAAGCTATGTTGGTTCAAACGGTCTTAGCGGCACCAGCAGCCCGATCAACGTACCAACCACAACGGCCGGTACGATCTCTTACTCGGCGGTCTGTGTGAACGGCGGTTGCATTAGCCCGACAACCATTGTCAGCGTTATTGTGGCATCACCAACCAACCAGAATCCGGTCTTAGTAAATGGTGGTATTCCATCGCCGCAATCGGGTACTGTGGGGGTTGGTTTCAGCACCAACGTTGCGACGGCTTTCAGCGATCCGGACAATAACACGCTTACCTTCAGCAGCACGACCCTACCGGCCGGATTAGTCCTTTCGCCAGCCGGTACGATTTCCGGCACACCAACCGTTGCCGGTACGACCAGCGTTACCGTAACGGCTAACGACGGTCAGGGCGGTTCGGTATCCGACGATCTGGTACTGGTTATTTCACCGGCAAATCAGCCACCATCGCTTGTTGGCAGCGGTATTGCCAGCCCGCAGACGGCTACGGTGAATACTTCATTCAGTACACCGACAGCCTATGCGTTTAATGATCCGGACGGAGGGCCGCTGAGCTACTCGGCAACAGGCCTGCCAACCGGTCTGGCTATCAATTCCGGCAACGGCATTATTTCCGGTGTACCGTCGGTGACCGGCAGCTTTGCCGTAACCGTAACCGCCAGCGATCCGCAGGGAGCGGCTGTTTCATCGACCTTTACGCTGAACGTAATCGCACAGACAGCTCCGAATCAGGCACCTCAGCTGACTGGCACCCCACTGGCGAATCCGCAGTCGGGCACGGTAGGCGTAGCCTTCAGCACCACCACCGCCGGTGCCTTCACCGATCCGGACGGCGGACCGCTGAGCTACTCAGCCACCGGATTACCGAACGGGGTTACTATCAACCCGACAACCGGCGTTATTTCGGGTACACCAGCGCAGTCGGGCAGCTTCCCGGTCATCGTGTCGGCTACTGACCCGCAAGGCAGTTCGGTAGCAACCGGCTTTACGCTGAACATTGCACCGGCCAATCAGGCACCGGTTGTTAACGGTACACTGACATCGCCGCAGTTCGCAACCGTGAATACTACATTCCTGACGAATACTTCAACAGTATTTACGGATCCGGACGGCGGGCCGCTGAGTTACTCGGCAACGGGGCTGCCAAGCGGTCTCAGCATTGGTAATACAAATGGTATTATCAGCGGGGCACCTTCGGTAAGTGGTACGTTCCCGATTACAGTAACGGCCAGTGATCCGCAGGGAGCAAATGCATCAGCCAGTTTCACATTGGTGGTAGCACCGCAGAATACGCCGAACCAGGCGCCTCAGCTGACCGGTACGCCACTGGCGAATCCGCAGTCGGGCACGGTAGGCGTAGCGTTCAGCACCACCACCGCCGGCGCCTTCACCGATCCGGACGGCGGACCACTGAGCTTTACGGCAACAGGTCTGCCAAACGGCGTCAGCATCAATCCAACGACCGGCGTTATTTCGGGTACACCAACGCAGTCGGGCAGTTTCCCGGTAGTTGTCATTGCTTCGGATCCGCAGGGAAGTGCCGCGTCAACCGGCTTTACGCTGAATATAGCGCCGACAAACCAGACACCGGTACTGGTTGGCAGCGGAATCAACTCGCCGCAATCCGCAACCGTCGGTCAGGCGTTTGTTACACCGACAGCCTATGCATTCAATGATCCGGACGGCGGACCGCTGAGCTACTCAGCAATGGGTTTACCGGCCGGTCTGGGCATCAATTCAACGAATGGCATTATCTCGGGCGTACCGTCGGTCAGCGGCGTATTCGCGGTAACCGTTACGGCAACCGATCCGGCCAATGCCGGCGTTTCATCGACGTTTGTCCTCAACGTCTCGCCGCAGGCAGTTGCCAATCAGGCGCCTCAGCTGACCGGTACACCACTGGCGAATCCACAGTCGGGCACGGTAGGCGTAGCGTTCAGCACCACCACGGCCGGCGCCTTTACGGATCCGGACGGCGGACCGCTGAGCTACTCGGCAACCGGATTACCGAACGGGGTTAGTATCAACCCGGCAACCGGCGTTATTTCGGGTACGCCAACGCAGTCGGGCAGCTTCCCGGTCATCGTCATGGCAACGGATCCGCAGGGCGCTATGGCCTCAACCGGCTTTACGCTCAACATTGCACCGGCGAATCAGTCACCGGTAGTAACCAATGGCGGGCTGGCTTCACCACAGACGGCAACGGTTAATACCGCATTCGTGACGCCGACGGCATATGCGTTCAACGATCCGGATGGCGGGCCGCTGAGCTATTCGGCAACGGGACTGCCAACAGGACTGAGCATTAATCCAGGCAACGGAATCATCAGCGGCAGTGCGTCTGTCACGGGTGTTTTTGCGGTAACGGTTACTGCCCGTGATCCGCAGGGAGCCTTTGCATCGTCAAGCTTCGTACTGAACGTAGTGTCGCAGGCGGTGCAGAACCTGGCACCACAGGTGGTTGGGAATCTGACCTCGCCGCAGTTCGCTACGATCAACGCCGCTTTCAGTACGACTACGGCGGGTGCCTTCTTCGATGTTGATCCGCTGACCTACACGGCTGGCGGACTACCGGCAGGGCTGAACATCAACCCGGCAACCGGCGTCATTTCGGGAGCACCATCCGTAACGGGCAACTTCCCGGTCACCGTTACAGCAACGGATCCGCAGAACGCATCGGCAACAACGGCCTTCACCCTCATTGTCAATCCGGCAGTGGTTGTGACAGCACCGCTGGGAGTAACGGTGGTCAGCTATAATTGTGCAACCGGTGATATTGTCTTTGGCCGTACAGGTGGTGATCCGAACCGGCCGGTTGAATACCTGGCGATTGGCGTGAAAGGCTGGAGCACTTCGCCTTCGGGCCGGATTGAGTCAGAACTCCGGTCAGATCCGAATCAATCGAGTATCACGGTGTTTATCCGGTATCCGAATGAAGGTGTAAGTGCAAGCTATGTCTTCAACTTCCGGGCCTTCTGCGCGGGTCAGGGTAACCAGCCACCTGTTTATAACGGTAATCTGACGAATCAGACCGGTACGGTGGGTATTCCGTTTACATATACATTCCCGGCTAATGCCTTCACCGATCCAGAAGGACAGGGACTTACCTATACTGCGACAGGGCTTCCGGCGGGTCTTTCACTTTCCGGTCAGACCATCAGCGGTACACCGCAGCTGCAAGGTGTTTATGCCGTAACGATCATGGGGATGGATCCGCAGGGAGCTTCGCAAATGGGTACGTTTACGATCACGATTAATCCGGCGCCGGTTGTCGGCGGACCACTGGCAGCTACTGTACTCAGCTACAACTGCCAGACCGGTGATATCGTCTTTGGCCGTACAGGCGGTGATCCGAACCGTGTGGTTGAATACATGGCGATCGGGGTACGCGGGTACAGTACGAATCCAAACGCCCGCATTGAAAACGAGCTGCGTAGTGACCAGAATCAGTCATCGGTTACGGTAATTGCACGGTATGCAGGTGATCCGGCTTCGGTTGTGAACTATGTCTTTAACTTCCGGACATTCTGTGGGAATCAGGGCAATCAGCCACCGGTCTACAACGGCGGGCTGCCGAATCTGACCGGTACGGTAGGCGTTCCGTTCAGCTATACGTTGCCGGCGGGTCTGTTTACCGATCCGGAAGGCCAGGCTGTCACGCTCAGCGCCTCCGGTTTACCAGCGGGCCTTTCACTAACCGGCCGCGTCATCACCGGTACGCCAACGCAGCAGGGTGTGTACACGCCGGTTACTATCGTAGCACAGGATCCGCAGGGAGGTACCGCTCAGGCGACCACAACCTTCACGGTAAATCCGGCGAGTCAAGGTAACCAGGCGCCGCTGGTGACCGGTACGATTCCGGCACAGACAGCCACAGTGGGTATTTTCTTTACCTACACGATTTCGGGCAACATCTTTACCGATCCGGAAGGCCAGCCGCTGACGTACACCCTTTCCGGTGCACCACGCCGGTTAGATGTCAATGGCAACGTAATCAGTGGCTTCCCGCTTACCAACGGTAATTTCCAGATTACCGTAACAGCAACCGATCCACAGGGTGGTTCAGCCAGTACGAGCTTCCTGCTGACCGTATATCCGAACAATACCTGTGGTAGTGCACCGACCACCCTTGGCCAGCCCCTCCAGTTGTTACAGCCTGACTATAACTGTCAGACGGGGGTAATTAAGTTCAACACGGCGGGCGGTAACGGAAGTACCATTACCTACTCGGCCATTGGTATTACCGTTCCGACAACGGACTGTTTTGATCAGATGGATGCCGAAGTAGCGCAGGATGTCCGGAATGATAAACCAAACGTAGAACCGTTTATTATCCGAGCACAGCAATTCGGCGTAATTGTGC
>NZ_CAMFHL010000156.1 GCF_945952095.1 uncultured Arsenicibacter sp.
CCCGCGCACTGGCCTTTGTCCCCTTCGGGCGACAGCCGCGATTCCTCCCCGCCGTGAACGGACGGGGTTTCTTCGCGGGGTTCTCATGAAAACGAAACGTTGGCTATTGGGATTGGTGTTAACGGGGATAGCGACAGCCTGCGTGCCTGATTTTATTTTTCGTGATCCTGACTGGGTGGTACTCAAACAAGGTGCTCACGAGCCTTTCCCGCGTCGCAAAGAGGGAACGCTGATCAAACCGCGGTTGCTGTTTGCCACGGTCACCTTCGATAGCTCCTGCATTTACACCCTCGATGGCGGCAACCAGCAGGACTGGAACAAACTGATCGGGTTTGGCTTTGTCGGTTCGAAAAACCAGAATATTTATACACCGCCTCACCGCGTTGACGGCGTGCGGATTGGCTGGCGCTGGAATCCGGCCTCGCAACGGATTGAGCTTGGCTCGTATGTGTATAAAGCCGGCGTGCTGCAAGCCAAAATGCTGAAAGACGTCAAAATCAACGAGCCGATCGATGTGAGTATCAAAGTCGATTACAAGCGGAAGGTCTATACTGTAATGGACATTGAAGAAATTCCGTATGAGCACGACAAGTCAATCGTGATGCGGACCGGCGTCTATTTCGGGGGACAGGAAGTCGCCCCGCACGATATGCGCATCCGTATTTCAGAATAATACAGCCTCCGCTGACTATTTTTTCCGGTATTTACTTGACAGGATTACTAAACTATAGCTTACTTTGCATATCAAAGTACTTTTGCGTTTATGCAGATACTCACACTACTTCCCCCGCGCATCCTGAGACCAATCGTTATTACGCCTGTATCGGGCAGGGGCCTGCGCGCGCTCCTGATCCTGACCGTTATCGGGCTGTGTATGGTGACCATGCGGGGCCTGTTAACGCAGAACTGGTGGTTTTTCTACATGCTGTGCTGGAACGGTGCGCTGGCATGGTTTCCGCTGGGGGTAGTGCTGGTAATGCGCGACTTGCTGTTGTCCAGAGCACTGCGCCCGGGGACAGCGGTTCCGTTTCTGCTGCTGTGGCTGGTCTTTCTGCCGAATGCGCCGTATATCATCACCGATTTGTTTCATATTCAGCATATTCAGTCGCCGCTGCTCTGGT
This sequence comes from uncultured Arsenicibacter sp., assembly GCF_945952095.1. Lineage (GTDB taxonomy): Bacteria > Bacteroidota > Bacteroidia > Cytophagales > Spirosomataceae > Arsenicibacter. The sequence goes on from NZ_CAMFHL010000156.1 coordinate 1,122, forward strand.
TCGATACCATGACCATTTTCCTGTTTGCGTTGACGGGCCTGCTGACGGGATTGTATTCGACCTTGCTGGTACACCGGCTGGTCGTGCAGCGTGCAGGCACACTGCTGACGTGGGTCTGTATGCTGGGTTGTCAGGTTTTGTCGGGCTTCGGAATTTATCTGGGGCGCTGGATCCGGCTGAACAGCTGGGATCTGCTGACTACGCCCGGTGTGCTGGCCCGTGCGGTTTACGATGCCTTGCATAATACACTGAGCCTGAAACTGACAATTACATACGGGCTGGTACTGGCTGGCTTATATGTGGCGTTTTATGTGTTCAGCGAAGACGATACCGCCAAAAAATTTAAGCTTACCTGACGCTGCCCAAACCTGCCCTATGATCAACCCCCTGAAAGTAGTACGTAGTTTCCGGTTTGCCGGACAGGGCATTGCTGACCTGTTCCGCTACGAGAACAATGCCAGGGTACACCTGCTGGCAGCGATCGGGGTGATCGGCGTATGTTTCTGGCTGAACCTGAATCAAACGGAATGGGCAATCGTCCTGACGCAGATCGGACTGGTCTGGGCGGCCGAAGGATTCAATACCGCCATCGAAAAGCTATGTGATCTGGTGTCGCCCGGTTACCACCCTCAGATTAAGGCCATTAAGGACCTGTCTGCCGGGGCCGTGCTGCTGGTGGTACTGGTGGCCGTGGTGGTGGGCAGCTTACTGATCGGTACAAAACTCTATACCCGTTTCCTGCTATTTTTTTCTTAAATCATGTACGAGACCCGCGAACATCTACAGACATTAACTGAAATCCGCAGCCTGATGGAGCGCTCATCGAAATTCCTGTCGCTGAGTGGTTTATCCGGTGTTTTTGCCGGCGTAGTCGCCCTGATCGGTGCGGCTGCCGTGTACTGGCGGCTGGATTTGCATTATACGGCCTATACATCCTACGACGGGACGCAGGTTCTGTTTTCCGATGCAAAACAGGATATTGTCGGTTTTCTGATGCTGGACGGTATTGCCGTATTGCTGGTTGCGCTCGTGGGCGGCTCGTTGTTCACGATCCGGAAGGCACGTAAACAAGGACTGAGCATCTGGAACACAACCTCGAAACGGTTGCTACAGGCGTTGTTTACACCGCTGCTGGCAGGAGGTATTTTCTGCCTTGGTCTGATTCATCATCACCTGATCTGGCTGGTGTTTCCGGCTACGCTGGTGTTCTACGGACTTGCGTTATTAAATGTAGCCCGCTACACCGTACGGGATTTGCATTATCTCGGGATTTGCGAAATCGTACTGGGCTTACTGAGTTTATTTTTGACGGGGTATAGCCTGCTGACCTGGGCCTTCGGATTCGGGGTTCTGCATATTGTTTACGGAATGGTTATGTACTTTAAATACGATGCTAAACCAGCGCAAGGAACCGGCTCAATTTGATTCAGAACGCCGGTTTTTTGTACTTTTGACAGATGAAAGATTTGCTTGCACAGTTCAACAAAGCCTTTGAGAGCAAAGCACGGTTGAGTATCATGTCGGTGTTGCTGGTGAATGAGTCGCTGAGTTTCAATGCGCTCAAGGAACTGCTGCAACTGACAGACGGCAACCTTGCTACCCATTTGCGGGCGCTCGAGGAAGCAGGCTATCTTCTGATTTCCAAGCAGTTTGTTGGCCGGAAGCCGAACACAACCTATACCGCTACAGAAGCCGGCCGCCAGGCGTTTGCTGATCACCTTACCAGCCTGGAGTCATTTATTAAAGGATTGGGGTAGCACTTGATCGCCGGAGAAACCGTGGCCTTTTGATTGTCAATGGATCAATGCTTATACAGGATGCCGCTTGGGGTAACAGCACCGTTGCGGCAAAATTTTTTCTCATTTAACTTTGAAAAACAAAGTACTTTATGAAATTAAGTATTGCGCAAACCGATGAGCAGGACATTCGTCCGGGCGATAGCGGACAAATTCTTCCGGATGCTCCACAACCAGCTATTTTCGGGAAACGGGCTGCCTGGCTGCGTCCGTTTGAACAACCGTCATTCAGCGGTGGGATAACCCTGCTGATCACCTCGTTGCTGATTACATTGGTGATGAACGGGCAGGAAGAGCGGGCCGACCGGAATTTCAGGCAAATCGCTTTTATGGTGCAGTATGCGTTAACGCTCATATTCAGCCTGCACCTGCTTTGGCAACGGCACGTCAGCCTGCGGGAGCTTCCGCCTGGAAGCCGGTCTGTCCGCTGGATTGGCCTCTTGCTCTGGCTGGTCAGCGCCTTTGCCCTGAACCGGCTGATGGTTGTGTTTCAGGACTCTGCTGGCTGGCTACAGATACTGCTTGTGGTATCCGGTGCGGCCATGCTGGCCCATACGTGGCTGGCGCAGATGTCTGTCCGGATGCAGCAGGGGGTGTATCTGCTGCTGGCCGTCTGCTGGTGGCTGTTTCTCTATGCCGCCTTTTACCTGACCGAATTGTATCTGGTGAGCCTACCCGGCCTACTGGTTTTCGGGCTGACCTTTCACACGTTTGTCCCGTTACTGCTTGCCTGGGTAATCGGAAAGCGGTTGTGGGTTGACTATGGCACACAGGAGCATTTACGGCCGGCCATCCTGATCGGGCTGGTCGTGCCGGTTCTGGTCGTATGGGGCTTTTTAACCCTGTGGGGCAAACAAATTGACCGGCTTGAAAGGGCGAAAACGGCAGCGGTTATGCGGCAGACCGACGATTTACCGGAATGGATTTTGCTGGCGCAGCAACTGCAGCCGGACTGGCTGGTAAGCCGGATGCTGCGCGTCGGGAGTTTCTATGACCAGGGACCGTTTACCGGTGAAAGCCGGCTTGATAAACTGACAGCCATTGATGACCGTCGGGAGCATGACCCGCTGGTACTGATGGCCAGCCGGTATGCATCACTAAGGGTTGTTCCGGAAGCCGACCGGCTTAAGCTGTTGCGCCTTGTGGAGGGCAACCGGCATGGAAGTTCGGAGAAGTTCTGGCTTGGCCGCAACCTGATTACGCAGCACGTTGTGACACAGGCGCGCATCTGGCCGCAGTTCCGGCTGGCGTATACCGAGAAAACAATACAGATCCGTAATACGGCGCAGCAGACAACCCGCGAGGCATTGTATACCTTCCACCTGCCGGAAGGTTCAGTTGTATCGTCGATGTCGCTCTGGATCAACGGAAGGGAAGAAAAGGCCCGGCTGACTACGCTGGCCAAAGCTGATTCGGCGTACCGGCAGGTAGTCAATGTGGAGTCACGACCCATGCCGCGTGATCCGGCGGTGGCTTTGTGGCAGGAGGGAAATCAGGTGACAGTGCGGGTGTTTCCTTGCCCGGCCAGCGAGGACCGGCAATTCCGGATCGGCATCACCTCGCCGCTGCGGCTCACAACGGCTCAACGGCTGGTGTATGAAAATCCGTTTTTCGAGGGGCCGGATACGCGCAATACCCGCGAGCAGGTGCGGATTGAGTGTATGCAGGCGCCCGAAGCGGCTGAAATCCCGTCCTGGCTGGCTATGGATCTCAACCGGACGATTACCTACGAAGGAGACTACCATGCCGACTGGACTTTTTCGTTTAAAGCACCGGCACTTTCAACTGCCTCCTTTGTGATGGATGGCAAGGCATGGACGCTCGCGCCGTATGTTCCCGAAAAAGAAGCGTTTGCCCTGACAGATGTCTATCTGGATATTAACGCTGCCTGGACACGTATTGAATTCGATAAGGTGGTTGACTGGGCGCGGCAGGCGAACCGTAAACTGTGGGTATTCGACGATGGCCTGAAAACGGTAACTGATGCATCTGCCGGTGCGTATTTCGATAAGCTGTCGGGGCAGTCTTTTTCGCTGTTCCCTGTCTACCGGATTGCGCACCCCGAGACGGCATTGCTGGTGACCAAAAGTACCGGTATTGGGCCGGTACTGAAAGAGCTGGATAGCAGCCCGTTTGCGGCCGGAACGCAATCACTGGCGACCCGGAAAACGCCGTTTGCGGTATTCACTCTGCCGGACGCCCCGCTGTCGGCTTACCTCAAAAGCCTGTCTGAGCTGCAACTGATTCAGGTACAGTCCGGGGGAATGGATGCGTTGGAAGAATTGATCCGCTTCCGGCCAACCCGCCTGAAACCGGTGACAACACCGGATGAAGTGGCTTTACCGATAGCGGGCGTAACCATTCAGCAACACCCTGTACATGTGCAGCAGGCAGCAGTAGCCCCTGACCATCTGGCCCGCCTCTTTATCTACAACGACATCATGCGGCGGGTTGGGCCCCGCTTTTTCGATCAGTCGTTTCGATCCGATAACGTACTGGTGGGTGAGGCAGAGCGGGCTAATATCCTGTCGCCGGTATCCAGTCTGATTGTGCTGGAAACGGAGAGGGACTACAACCGGTTTGGCATCAAACGGGATCAGAAAGGGCTGGAAAATGCTACCCTGAAAAACGAAGGAGCTGTGCCCGAGCCGCATGAATGGGCCTTGCTGGTTGCCGCTCTTCTGTTTGTGTTTATCATCCGTCGCTGGTCTGTTTCCTGATGCAGCTATGATACACGTTGATCTGACGACTATCCTCGCCCTGGTGCTGTTCGTTTTGGGGTTACGGACGCACTGGTGGCCGAGGTTGCTGATGCTCTTACTGTTATCGCCCGCGTTGCTGTATGTACTGACAGTTTTTGGATTCGAAATCCGGTTGCAGCTGAGTCATTGGGCAGGCGGTTTACTGCAATGGGGCGGGTTTGATGTGCAGGTGGCGGGCAATGTACTGATCCGCGGGGCAGGGTCGGGGCATCCCGTAGAAATGTCGGTTGATCCGGCCTGTGCGGGCCTGCACATGACCGGTGTGTCGGTGCTGGCGGGTGCCTGGTGGCTGATGCACTACGAAACACGCCTTCGCCGCCGCTTAAGCAGTCTGTGGACCGTCGTTCTGGGTATTGCTATATTGGGATTGACGCTGGTGAGTAACCTGCTGCGTATTCTGGTGCTGGTACTGTTCGGCCTTGGCCCTGATACGTGGCTGCATGATCTGGTTGGCCTGCTGTGTATTATGGTCTATACATGGCTGCCTGCCTGGTGGCTGGCCTACCGGGCTGTCCATCGGTTTGGCCATAACGCGAAACAGGCGCAGGCTACCCGACCCGGCTGGGCGATTGCGCTGTTAGTGCTGGGTATTGGCATCAAATGGCTGACCGGCTTGCCGGAAACCATAGATCAAGGGCAGCTGAAACGGGTAGCGGAAGAATGGCAGCGGCAGGGATTTACCGGCGTTACCTTACCAAATCAGTTCATGAAGCTGGAGAAACCGGGCTATTTAGTCTACCTCAAACCCGTGTCGAACTGGTGGAGTGCCGAGCATAGTCCGGCGGTTTGCTGGCGGGGGAGCGGTTATGTCTTACAGCATATTGAAGAGACCCGGTGGCGTGGGCTGCCATGTTACCGGGCAGAGCTGCGGAAATCCGGTACCGGTATGCAGGCATCAGCAGACAGTCCGCTGTATACCTACTGGTGGTTTTCCGATGGCCGTGAACAGACGGTTAGTCAGCTGGCCTTCCGGTGGAAAATGTTTTTAGGAGGGCCTGATTACGTCCTGGTCAATGTGACGATGGATGAATCGGGCCGGCAGGTAGCGCTGGCCGGACAGGTTACCGGAGCCGGCGAATAGTGATGGGTACACAGACTGAGGTCTGGCACTGGCAACTGGTCACCGGCAACGTTGTAGTAACGTCGGTAAAGCAACCCTGTTCGTTAAACACACGAATGGTATAGGCTAAAGCACTGACCGGATTCGGCTGCCGGCGGTTAATAACCCCATCGGCGGGTATTACTGGTAAGGTACCCGGTTCTGTAGCGCTGCCGGTATAGGTCGTTCCCTGCGAAAAATCGTACCGGTCGGTGGCACTGAAATTAGCCAGTACCAGCTGCCCGTCCTGATTGGCCGTTCCGCCGGAGCAGGTGGCTGCAATGCTCCGGAAAGCCGGTTCAGGACTGCTCCCCGATGCAATGTTTACGCTTAATGTCTGGCTGGTATTTACCGCATCCGTCACCGTAACACTGTATGTACCGGCGGGCAGGGCGGTGCGGTTTTGTGTATCAACCCCATCATTCCAGTTATATTGATAAGGTTCGTAACCGCCCAGAATGTATAATGAAATGGCTCCTGTTGAGTCATTTTTGCACCGGATGTTCTGCGATGAATAAAGAATCTCGAACTGCTCGGCCGGTAGTAAAAATAAAGAGTCATTGTTGGTCTGGCCTCCTGCCGGCTCCGTCTGAGCCAGTAACGTAATTGGAAAAAACCAATATACCAGAAGACAAAAATACCTTTCGGGTACTTTTGTTTTGAGCAACGTCATTTTAATTTTTATGGGTTAGATAAAACACACAACACAAACCTGACAGCCGCTAACTCGTTTTAAATCGTTGAGCTGATGGATGGTGTAGACCAAAATCTGTGCTACAGTACTGGTGTTTTATTAAGTTTCTTAAAATCAATTACTTGCAAAAATGACAGAGCCTGCATTTTTTCCAAAAAATAGAATAAAGTCTATCTTAAGAAGTTAACTTTTGGAAAAAATTAAATTGACTATGTCTATATATAGACGTCATAAGTATGTAATGGTCACCTTTTTATGTTATAAATAATTAATTAGTAACCTAAGCGGATAGAGAAAAAGGGGAACTAACAGCTGTCCTGACAACTTATAGGAATACGCTAAGAAATGCAGTTTATGACCTTGCTTGATCAGGCCATCGCGCAGATGAATGAGTATGGCAGCCAACGGAAACCATTCTTTTTCCTGTTCGACTTTTTGTTGGAAAAACCGTTGGTTGTACCGGCTGAACAAATAAATGAAAGTAAGATTTTATTTATATTCAATGGTCGCGGCAATGCCGGTTCTTCCGTATCTGTAAGCAGCCGTGAGATTACCTTCAGCCGTTCGCCGGCCGGATTTGAGCAGTACGCAGCAGCCTTCAGGTATGTAGTCGGGCAGATCCGGCTGGGCAATTCATTTCTGGTAAACCTGTCGGCGCCGACCCCGATTGAAACCAATGCCACGCTCGACGATATTTTCCGGCTGAGCAATGCACGCTACAAGCTCCGGTTCCGCGATGAGTTTGTCTGTTTCTCGCCCGAAATCTTTGTACAGATTCAGGGAAACCGCATTGCGTCGTTTCCGATGAAAGGCACCATTGATGCCTCGCTGCCGGATGCCGCAACCCGTATTCTGGCCGATCCGAAAGAGGCTGCCGAACATGCTACCATTGTGGATCTGATCCGGAACGACATCAGTCAGATTGCCGATAAGGTATGGGTGGAGCGGTACCGGTATCTGGAAGAAGTGAAAACACAGCGGGGGAGTCTGTTACAGGTCAGCTCGGAGATTGCCGGCCTGCTGCCCGATAACTGGCCCGATCAGCTCGGCGATCTGTTTCTGAAACTGCTGCCGGCGGGTTCAATCAGCGGCGCGCCCAAGCCGAAAACGCTGGATATTATCCGGACGGCCGAGTGGTATGACCGGGGCTATTATACCGGCGTGGCGGGTTATTTCGATGGCTGCAACCTCGATAGCGGTGTCCTGATCCGGTTTATCGAACAGCAGCATAACGGGCTGGTGTTTAAAAGCGGCGGGGGCATTACGGCCCAAAGCGATCTGCATGCCGAGTACCAGGAGCTTATCGATAAGGTTTACCTGCCGATTCCGCAGCGCGAACCGGTAACCCTATAAACACGAATCGGTGCCCTGTGAACCTATAAAAAGTCACTGGCACCGACACGTTTATTAATCAATCCGTCAGCTGTCTGACGGACCGACGGTATTAATCATTTCCGCCGATTGACAGGCTAGTGCCAATCAGGGCAAAATCAAAAATTTCAGTCACATTTGCCAGGTTCAGGAAACTGCCACCTTGTGCATCAATCATTTCCTGATTATTCATTTCCTGTACTTCGAGTTGATCCAGATTCAGCGTTTTCATAACAATAAATGGTTGAGTTAATTGCCTACTCGATACGCTTTTCGGCTGCCGCGTCCCATCCGTGAGAGCAGTTTCCGAAGGAGCGCTTTCTGCCGTTTGGGCCATACAAAGTTGGCAGAAAAATCCGTAGGATCTGATAACCAGCTGTTATGGCTTCATAGCAATCAGTTATAAAAATATAACCGGCTTAATTTATCGGTGCCTGCGGGAGGTATAACGTGAACGTAGCGCCTTCGCCCGGTTTTCCGCTGGCGGTGATAACAGCGTTATGGTTATCGGCAACCTTTTTCACGATGGCCAGGCCAATACCTGTTCCGGCATACTGGCTCTTGCCGTGGAGGCGCTGAAAGAGTTCAAAAATGCGGTCGCCGTATTTTTCATCAAACCCGATTCCGTTGTCTGTAATCGTAATGACGTAATAGGCCTGGTCGCGTGCCAGCTCCGGTATATGCGTAAGCTGATCGCCGGTAAGCAGCCCGCAGGTGATGGTAATTTGCGGAGGAACCGGCTTGCTGTCACTGGTTTCGCGGGTAAATTTCAGCGCATTCGACAGCAGGTTATGGAAAAGCTGCTGCCATTGCAGCCGTTCGCCCTGAATGACGGGCAGCGGCTCAATCCGGATATCCGCCTTTTTCTCGGTAATAACCGCCTCAAAATCGCTCAGGACATCATTCAGCAGGCTCATCAGATCGATGCTCTGGGCCGTTTCACGTTTGGTCGTCAGGCGGGAATAGGCCAGCAGGTCACGGATGAATACCTGCATCCGGCCGGCAGCTCCCTGCATGCGCTGCAGCAGATCCTGCGCCTGAGGGTCTAGCTGACCGCCATACTGCGAAACCAGTAAATCCCCGAACGACTGAATTTTCCGCAATGGCTCCTGCATGTCGTGGGAGGCGATGTAGGCAAACTGCTGCAGGTTTTCGTTTGATTTCATCAACTGCTTCAGCAGATACGTTTGCTGATGCTGCACCTGCTTAAAATCATCAATGTTTAAGAGCCAGGCAAGCAGGCCGTCACCGAGTTTTGAGACGGAGATGTCGAAATAATGATTGTTAAATTCGTATTCCAGGTCAAAGGTGATGTTGTTCTCGACCACATTAATGAGTCTGCCGAAAATGGGTGTCTCCTGAATGGCCGGGTTGATTTCCAGCAACGTATACGTCCGGTCCATGAGCTGTTCTGCGTCGGTCTGGCTGATGGCAGCGCGGTTCCAGAAGACAGGCTTAAAGTCAATAATCTGACCGGCTTCGTTCCTGATGGCTTCGTAGATGACCAACCCGTTTCTGGCCGAATGAAAGACACTGTCGAGCATGGCTTTCTGGGTCTCCAGCTGGTGCAGCAGGGCCTGTGTTACGGTTATGTCGGTGGTAGTCTGGACAATATAAGGGCCCTGCGTTGTGAGCCGGACATCATAGTATTTCTGCCGGCCCGGATCGACAAATTCAAAATGAGCAGATTGTTGCTGGTTTTTGGCTAATTCGCTCAGAAGGATAAAAAGCTGGCCGGTTCGTTCTACGAGGGGCATCGACAGCAGGCGCTGGCCGATGATGTCGTCAGGTGTGAGGTTGATTGTGCGGGCAGCGGCCGGATTGCAGAGAATAATTCGGAAATCATCTACATCACCATTGTCATGCCAGATTGTCTGATAAAGCGTAATTCCGGTTGCTGTGCCATAGATAGCTTGTTGAAAAGGATCGGTTAAGGCGTCCGGTCTGGCTTGAAAGAGGTCATTATGTACCATCAGAACTAGTAATCAGTGTACGGCTAATTCATAAAATTAATGGATAAGCTTTCGTCTGTGTGCGTAAATGAGCTAAATCTTAGTGTGCGGGAAAATTGATTTTGTTTATAAATAGAACCCTGATAAGTGCTTCTGTAAGCGGAATTGGGCGATATTGAGTAAGTTGCGCCAAAAAACTTACCTCATGTTTTTCCGGATCGTTACCCTTTGTACGTGCTTATTTTTTACGTTAACTGCCTGGGCGCGTGTGTCCAGAGTCGATATTCAGAACCGGTCGCTGGTGCTCGGCGGAAAGGCCTTCGGAACCGCCGGAGCGTACGAGCGTTTGTCGGGCAAAGTCTGGTTTACCGTGTCGCCGGGTAATCCGCATAACAAAATCATTGCTGATCTGGCCAACGCACCCCGTAACGCGGCCGGCGAGGTTGAATTCTCGGCTAATTTTTACGTATTGCGCCCGCAGCTACCCGCAAAAGGCAACGGGACTGCCCTGGTTGAAATCTCAAACCGGGGCGGCAAAGGGGCCCTTTCCTTTTTTAACATGGGCGGCGGCTCCCGGAATCCCGAAACGGAAGAACAGTTCGGCGACGGCTTTCTGATGAATCAGGGGTTTACGGTCGTCTGGATCGGCTGGCAGTACGACACGCCGGATGCCGACTATGCCCTGAAGCTGATTGCGCCCGTTGCGACCGAAGCGGGCCGTACCATCACCGGCCTGGCCCGGACCGACATTGTGCTGTCTGCCAAAGCCTATCACACCACGCTGGGCCATCGCGGTCAGCTGGCACAGCCCGTTCTTGACAGCAACAGTCCTGAGGCGACATTGACCGTCCGGTCGACGGTGCTGGGTGAGCGCACGACCATTTCAAGGTCGGAGTGGGGCTTCGGGCAGCTGGAAAACGGAACTGTTAAGCCCGATCCGACCTCTGTCTATTTGAAGAGCGGTTTTGAGCCGGGCAAAATTTACGAGGTGGTCTGGCCGGTGGCCAATCCGGCGGTAGCTGGCCTTGGGCTGGCGGCTGTCCGGGATTTTGTCTCGTATCTCAAAAACGAAGCCACGTCCATTGCGCCGGTATCGAAGGCCATTGGCTTCGGTATTTCACAGTCGGGGCGCTACCTGCGTCACTTTATCTACGAAGGATTCAATGCCGATGAACAGGGCCGGAAAGTATTCGACGGGGTTAATAACCACGTTGGCGGGGCGGGTATGGGCACGTTCAACCACCGGTTTGCGGAGCCGTCGCGGGATGGTACACCGTTTTACTCACTGTTTTTCCCAGTCGACATTTTTCCGTTTACCGATGCTGACCAGACCGATGCCGAAACCGGTCAGACCGACGGACTCCTGAAACGGGCGACGGCGGAAAATGTCGTACCGAAGCTGTTTCATACCTACTCGTCTTACGAGTACTACGGGCGTGTGGCGTCCCTGCTGCACACCACTGCCGACGGGAGTGCGGATGCTGCCTTACCGGCTGATGTCCGGATCTATTTCTTTGCCGGAAGCCAGCATTTCCCGACGCCGGTTTTACCGGATAAAAAGGCCTTGCTGCCCAACAACTCCGTTACGCATCAGGCAACCCCTAATGACCTGCGTTATGGCATGCGGGCCTTGCTGATGGCCATGCAGCGCTGGATAGCCGACGGAACCGAACCACCGGTCAGCCGTTATCCGCGAATTGATAAAGGGTCACTGGTGCCGGTCGGTGCCGTCCGGTTTCCGGCTATCCCGAATGTAGTGCATCCGGAAACGATCCGGTACACCTACCGCGTTGACTATGGGCCTGACTATGCTGCCAGGAAGATTATCACTAATCAGCCGCCGAAAGTAGGGAAAGCCTACGGCGTGAAGGTGCCGCAGGTAGACGCTGACGGCAACGAACTCGACGGGCTCCGGATGCCGGAGGGCATGGTGCCGCTGGGGACATACACCGGCTGGAACCAACGTAATCCGGCTACGGGGTCGCCCGGGCAGCTGACAGATTTTTACGGATCCTACTTCCCGTTTGCGAAAACGAAAGCGACCAGGGTTGCCGGTGATCCGCGTAAATCCATTGCCGAACGCTATAAGAATGAGGCCGACTATCTGAACAAACTGACGAAAGCCGCCAATGACTTGGTGAAGGGAGGCTACCTGTTGCCGCAGGACCTGCCGGCCATCCGCCAGCGGGGCGAAGCCTTCTGGAAATGGCATATGGAGTAGGGATAAACCGAACAAACCCGCATGGCCTGCCGTTACCAGTTTGTCAGCTATAAGGCTGATGCACTACTGTATGAAAACGTTTCAGACCATTAATCCATATACACTCGAACCCCTTCACGAATACACAGAAGAAACGCCGGAACAGGTAATCCGCCGGCTCGATATAGCTGCGGCGGCGCAGCCGGCCTGGGAGGCCCTCACCTTTTCGGAGCGTGCCCGTTGCTTCCGCGCCCTCGCCGTTTACCTGCGTACCCACAAAGACCGGCTGGCAGCACTCATGACGGCCGAAATGGGTAAAATCCTGCGTGAATCGGCGGCGGAAGTTGAGAAGTGCGCCGGTCAGTGTGACCATTATGCCGAACATGCCGAGCAACTGCTGACGCCCGACCTGATTGCTACGGAAGCGCAGAAAAGTATGGTGGTGTACGAGCCCGTAGGTGTCGTATTGTCCATTATGCCGTGGAATTTTCCGTACTGGCAGGTGTTCCGGTATTCGGTGCCGGCGCTGATGGCGGGTAACGTCACGATCCTGAAACACGCCCCGAATGTCTTTGGCTGTGCCGTGGCGATTGAAGAAGCGTACCGTGCTGCCGGTTTTCCCGACGGTATTTTCCAGTCCGTAATTGCGGATACAAACGCTGTTGAACACCTGCTGGCCGATGACCGTGTAGGCATGGTCACCCTGACAGGCAGCGAACGGGCCGGTTCGGCAGTGGCGGCTCTGGCGGGGAAAAACATTAAAAAGTCGGTGATGGAGCTGGGCGGGAGCGACCCGCTGATTGTATTGCAGGATGCCGATCTGGAAAAAGCGGCCGATGCGGCTGTGCAGTCGCGGATGAGTAACGCGGGACAGGTCTGTATTGCCGCTAAACGCTTTCTGGTCGAAAAGCCGGTGAAGGAAGCCTTCACGGCGTTGGTGAAAACCCGCATTGCCAGACTGGTACAAGGTGATCCGACGGCGCCGGAAACGGCGATCGGCCCCATTGCGCGGCTGGATCTGGCCGAAACACTGGAAAAACAACTTCAGGCGGCCCTGACTGAAGGAGCCACCCTGCTGGTTGGCGGAAAACGCGATCAGTGTAATTTTCAACCGACCCTGCTCGACAACGTAAGCCCTGATTCGACCGTGTTCCGCGAAGAAACGTTCGGGCCGCTGGCGGCCATTACGGAGGTCGCCGATGTAGAGCAGGCTGTCCGGCTGGCCAACCAGTCGCGGTACGGCCTCAGCGCGGCCATCTGGACCGCCGATCTGGCGAAAGCCGAACAACTGAGCCGCCGTTTGCAGGTGGGCAGCGTGTTTGTCAACGCCGTCGTAAAATCCGACTCGCGGCTGCCGATTGGCGGCGTGAAAAAGTCGGGTTACGGCCGCGAACTGTCGGAGGCCGGCATCAAGGATTTCTGCGTGACCAAAACGATTTATATTGCCTGATAAAAGGGGCCGGTGCGTTTTTTGCAGCACCAGCCCCTTCCCTTACTTCTTTAATTCCAGAGCCACCAGCTTCGGCTCATTGAACGGACCGGCTTTGGCCTGTTCCATCACTTTCTCCAGTACGACATTTAACCGTTCCTGCGTTTGCTCGCGGCGGATATTCAGGCGGCGGGGAAGCGTTTCCTGATAGATAAGCTGTGTCTGATCGTTATAAAATTTGACCTGACTCTGCCGGTTGGCCGGCGATGTTTCGACCACCCAGAAACCGGATACCGGATAGACCCGTGGTTTGGCCGGCCGGGCTATGGATACTGAAACCAGTGTCAGGCAGCAAAGAGCGGCTAAGAGCGGGCGGAAGCAATTGTGTGTTGTCATTGTTGTTTACTGTTTAAGAAGGAGTATCTGTTGTTTGTCGGGTCAAAAATCAGCACATCCGTAATGCAAAACCACGAATTTCGCCCGCCTGCCGGTACCTGCCGACCGACAACCGGAAATGGTCGCTGAACGCAGCTGATCGCCCGTACGTGCTGTTCGGCGACGAACAGCTGCTGTTTGTCTACAATCCGTTGAGTTAATGGCTAAACTGTCGGTGTTTGGCTACCTTTAAGGAATTAAATCACTCCGCCATGCAACTTTTCAACCACAATTTTGTCTTCTCCGGCCAGCCGCGTTACCGGCTGCAACGGCATGGCTTGTTCTGGAGCATGGCGTGGTTATACTGTACGGTGCTGTATGGGTTTCTGCCCATGAGTATCTGGCTGGAAAAAGGGGTTCCGGTCGGGCGGGCTTTGGTACGCAGTTACCTAGTGTCGGGCATTGAAGCCTTTCTGTTTTTACCGTCCCACATGTTTCTGGCCTACGGTATCATCTATGTGCTTTTCCCGCGTTACCTCAACCCCAGCCGTTACCTGCATCTGGTCTTTGGCATCCTGATCCTGATGGTGCTCACATCGGTGCTGTCGACAGTCACGGTACAGTGGATTGTGGCTCCGCTGCGGCTGATCATGGGAACGGGCCGCACGCAGGGAATTTTCTTTTACTCCATGATGGCGGGGCTGCGGGGAGCAACCACCTTTGCCGGTTTTGCAACGGCCATTAAACTGGCCAAAATCTGGTACATGAAGCAGGAAGCCTATCAGGAAATCGAACGCGAAAAGCTCCATGCGGAGCTACAGCTGCTGAAATCGCAGGTACATCCGCATTTTCTCTTCAACACACTGAATAACCTCTATTCGCTGACCCTCCAGCGTTCCGATCAGTCGCCGGCTGTGGTGCTGAAGCTCTCGGAACTGCTGCGCTATATGCTCTACGAGTGCAATGCGGCAGAGGTACCGCTGAGCAAGGAGATTACGTTTCTGAAAAACTACATTGCCCTGGAGCAGCTGCGCTACGGCAGCCGTCTCGATATGTCGGTGTCGATTACCGGCGACTGGCCCCGCAAACAGATTGCCCCGCTTTTGCTGATTCCGTTTCTGGAAAATGCATTCAAACACGGAACGAGTCAGCAACTGGAACAAGCCTGGATGCACCTCGATCTGAATGTGCAGGGAAGTACGCTTAAATTCAAGCTGATTAACAGCTATGATACGGATCAGCAACGCCCGGCCGAAGTGGGTGGTATCGGGCTTCAGAATGTGCAGAAACGGCTGAGTCTGCTCTATCCCGGCCGGCATGAGCTGCGGACGGTCGTTGAGGAAGAAACGTTTATGGTCATTTTAACGCTTGAACTAACGGACCGGCTGCGGGCATCGTCGCCGCTGGTTGTGGTGAGCGGAGAACAGGAGGTTGCATAACATGGTAACACGTTGCTTATTGGTGGACGACGAACCACCGGCATTGGCGGTACTGACGTCGTATGTTGAGCTGGTCGATGGGCTGGAAATTGTCGGGACGTGCCAGAACGCGGTACAGGCCTTCGGTGTGTTGCAGGAGCGGCCGGTTGATCTGCTGTTTCTGGATATCAATATGCCGAAACTGCTGGGCACGGATTTTCTCCGCAGCCTGCGCAACCCGCCCAAAACGATCTTTACTACCGCGTACCGCGATTATGCACTTGACGGCTACGACCTCGATGTTGTCGATTACCTTCTGAAGCCCATTCCGTTTGACCGCTTTTTACGGGCGATTGCCAAGGTGATGAAAACCGAAGCAGCAGCCCCGTCCATACCGGCTGAGCGGGAAGCCGTCCCGCCCGCCAATGATGCATTCCTGTATTTCCGCGCCGACCGGAAGATGGTTAAAATTTACCTGCACGACATCCTGTATGTAGAAAGCCTGAAGGATTACATCAAAATCGTGACCATAAGCCAGAAACCGTTACTTGTAAAACAGACCATCACATCTGTGGAGGAAATGCTGCCGGAGACGGGTTTTCTGCGCATTCACCGGTCGTATATTATTGCCGTGAACAGAATTACGGCCTTTACGCCGGCACATGTTGATATTGCCGGCGTTGACTTACCGATCGGGCGGCTGTACCAGAAGGATGTCAGCCGTCTGCTGAAGGTACAAAATGAAGTCTCCTGGTTACAGACAAC
>NZ_CAMFHL010000157.1 GCF_945952095.1 uncultured Arsenicibacter sp.
CCTTTGTAGTTGTTGGGCACTGACCGTTCCAGAAACCGCGGGCCGGTAAAAGTTTGAAGCGCTGCTAAATCGCTTTTCGGAATGGACAAGCCGAGTACATAAATCGGCGCGATATTGCTCATTTCGCCGTATTTCGGGGATTTTATCGGAATGGGCAGGGGAGAAGCCGCTTCGTTATTCAGCGCAATGGCGATCCAGAGACCCATGATCGAAGTATACCGTTGCATGTCCATGCCATAACCCCGGAAATAGGGCCCGGGCATGTTTTTGAGCGCCGGATTGTAAAACGTTACGGCCTCATGCCAGAACGCTTCCTCAAGTGTACGGCCCATGCTACGCATGTCTTCCGATGCCGCCAGCTCGCGCCAGAGGGCGATGCCTGCCAGTGTTACCCCGTAATAGGTCGGCGAGTTGAATTCACTGAAGGTTTTGTGTTGCTGATATAGCGCATAAATCGCATTGGCTTTACTGAGACCTGCTTGTTTTAACTCCGTATCATTCAGCTGCGTGCCGACGTGTTCCATCAGGAAGGCACTCATCATGGCAATATTTGTGTAGTCCGGTCCGACGTTGCGTAGTTTTGCCCCGAGCGCTGCGTGCATCAGGCCGGTATCAATGTCTTTCAGCAGGGCTTCGGGCAGTAAGCGGCTATAATATTTCCGGATCAGAATCAGGTCGCAGCCGATAAACTCCCGCCAGTTCTGATCGTGCTTGTCACCATCGACGGACGTTTTCCAGATGCCGTAGATGGGTGTTCCTTTTTCACGGTACTGGTGAGACAGTATCCACCGCAGAATGTCGGCGGCGGCTTCCTTATCGCCGGGCTTATTCCGGAACAGCAGCCCCTCGGCAAGCCGTGTTTTGCTGCGCAGACTCGTGGTGTTAGTGAGTACTTCCCCGATGGATTTGCCTTCGGGCCATTCATAGGCTACAAAGTTGTCAAACAGCAGCTTATGAAACGGGGACAGCGTTTGGTACGTAAATTTCTGCTGAAATAAGGTTGATTGGGCCGGTGCTTTAACCTGACAGCTAAGGCTAATAAGAAGAAAAAGCAAAAGTCGTTTCATACGGATACTATTTTTGCTTACCACATAGGCACATAGGTCACATTAGAAAAGAAGATGCTTTGTTCTCTATGTGCCTATGTGGTAAATCAATTTATCGGAAATGAGTCCAGGTAGATTGTAATTAATGTTTACCGCGCAGGTGTCAGCCGTAAAAAACGGACACCGTGGTAGGGTATATCGGTAGTGAATGAGCCGGTGAAGGTGCCCAGGTCTTTCTGCCGCCACACATCGCGGAGCGTATAGGTCTTTTGCAGACCGGCTCCGGCAAGATCGAACCGGAACGAGACCGGCTTTTCGGCCCCCCAGTTGAAAAATGACGCCGGTGTTTTGCCGAAGTTGGCTGTATTGAACAGACCGACAGCTACGCTGCCATCTTCCAGCGGTTTTACCCAGATCTGAACCCCATCCACTTCATTGACCAGACGGGCAGCTTTACCCAATGGATCCTGATTGATGGCAATCACCTCATTGTTAGTAAGCAAGTTCAGTGTGAACGCATCGAGTTGTTCGAGC
The DNA here is from genome assembly GCF_945952095.1 of uncultured Arsenicibacter sp. GTDB lineage: Bacteria > Bacteroidota > Bacteroidia > Cytophagales > Spirosomataceae > Arsenicibacter. The sequence goes on from NZ_CAMFHL010000157.1 coordinate 1,581, forward strand.
GGACAGCCAATCAGCATGGGGGCCGACAACAGGCTGAAGATACTGATGTGGCTGTACTGCTCGTCGGGTGTCAGGCGGGTGTCGTGCATTACCGGCCCGATGGATACCTTGCCGACAATCATCATGTCCGGATCCGCCCAGTGGCCATGACCGGTCGTCGGGCCCCATTTGTCGAGGGTAAAGGAAGTAAAGTACAGGCTCGTCCAGCTGTCTTTGATGTCGGGGCCGGAGCGGTACATGTTTGATAGCCGGGCCCAGTCCGCTACTTTTTCAAACGGTGCGTTGTTGGAGAGGCTGAAGACCACATCGCGGCCGGAGGCTCTGAGGGCATTAGCCATCCGTTCGGTGGAATTTACGTCAATGCGCCAGTCGTATTTCAGGAAATCGAAACCCCATTCGGCCATTTGCCGGGCATCGTTTTCTTCAAACCGGAACTTGCCGATGTGGTTAAACGCCCGCCGGTTGACCATAATCGTCTCGTGGGTTTCACCCCCATGGGCCGAGTCGGAAGACGCGCCCGGATACCCGCCGTAGCTGGCAATGTAGGGCGTTGAATAGAGCCCCGCCTTGAGGCCCAGCGAATGAATGTAATCCACCATCTCCTTAAACTTCGGGAATTTGGCGTTGGGAAGCAGGGCGTTCATCGGCCCGCCGCGTTTGCCCTGCCACGCATCGTCGATGTTGATATACACCCAGCCATGATCCCGTAGACCCGTTTTGACCATGGCATCTGCCGAGGCTATCACCTTTTCCTGGTCGATATGGGCTTCCCATGAATTCCAGCCGTTCCAGCCGATGGGCGGTGTCATGGCGATGGTTTCACCGATGTGAATTGTCAGCGATTGGGTAGCCGATCCAAGCGCGTTTTTAGCGCTTAGTTTTACCGGATACGCGCCTTTACTACCAACCCGTCCCGAGATAATCCCGGTTTTCGGGTCGAGGGTAAGTCCTTTGGGCAGACCCGTTGCGGTAAAGGTCATGGGCCGCTGACCGGAGGCTGCAATCGTATACAGCACCGGATTACCGGGCGTTGCCCCGAAGAGTTTGGCTGAGTTGATTTTGGGCGTTTTGGCAGGAGGCGGTGTCAGGATATACGGCTTCTCCTGATGAAGTACGTAATCCGGTACGGCGTCGCCAAGCATCTCAATCCGGGCGTCGATCCAGTTGCAGTAGGTCCGTTTGTTGGCAATACCGCCGACGGGATCGGTCACCAGCAGGCCCAGTTGCCGGACACCCGTCAGATCAACATCGACCGGTACCGGTTGATCGCCGATGCGCATGTCCTTTTTTTCAAACAAGACCTTGCCATCGCCGAGTACGAAGAAGGATAGCGGAATGTCTTTGTTGCCGAGGTCGTCCGCGGCAACCAGCGCGTGGAAGTGTTTGGCTTTTCCGTTTACGGTAAAGGGGAGAATACAGGGCGATTGACCGCCCAGGCCCCGCAGGTAGGGCTTGCCGTTAATGCGCAGGGTATCATTGCTGTAATTGCGTTTTGCCTGCACCGGCCGGAGTCCTTCTGAAAACGTCTGAATAGGCAGGTCGTCGAACCAGATGGTTCGGGTAGTCTGGGCAAAGGAGGTAAGGGAAACAAAAAGGAATAAACAGACAAAGGGTTTAGTCATAGGAATCATTGGTCAGTAGCCGGCTGCCATCAACGAGCGGACAATGCCCGCTACTGACCAATGACAACCCGCCTATTTATCAAAATCGGTTTCGAGTAATTGCTTTTCGGTAAAGACGCCGGTACCGGCCGGTTTTTTGTCCCGCATCAGTTTCACGTCGGCCGCAGAAATGTTTTTCCCCTGCTTCGCAAAGGCATTCTGGGTAAAGCGGATGATGTCCGCAATGTCCTGATCGCTGATGTCCTTGTTGTTAAGCAGGGCCGGCATTTCGTTGTTGAGCCGGTAAACGGTTCCGTTAACCGTAATCGGTCCGCTTACCCCGTGCAGGATCATAGCTGCCAGCCGCTTCATCGAGCCGTCGATGTATTCCGAGCCTTTGAGCGGAGGCGCCAGGTCCTGAATGCCTTTGCCATCGGCCCCGTGGCAGGTGGCGCAAATGCTCCGGAACAGTTTCAGCCCGCGTGTACGGTTGTCGACTTCATTTTTCTCAACGACATAAATGGCGTTCATTTCTTTGCGCTGCCGCTTGCCAATGGTGGTATTCAGGGTATTTTTCAGGCCATCGGTCGGGTTCATCGACGCCAGATACTGTTCCTCTTTCCCGTCAAGCGCACTGGTAACAGCTTCCTGCACAACCCGCTGCGTTGCGTATTTCTTTTCAATGGCGGACAAGACAGGCAGGAAGGTAGCGTCTGATACCTTAATCCAGCCTGATAAGGCCATCGACAGGTACAGGTCAATGGTTTCGTTGTTGCGCGCCATCAGGTTTTCGGACAGCGACTTCATGGCTGCCACCCGCTCTTTAGCCGCAAAACGTTCCAGTAAACCCACAGCATGGGCAATGGTCTCCGGCTGCTTCGAAGCGTTGATGATGGCGGTCAGCCGGTCGAACGTCAGGACGTTCAGTCCGTCCAGCACATAGAGTGCATGCACCGCCGATAACAGGTCGTTCTGCCCTTTGGCCAGTGTTATCAATTGATTGACAACGGTCAGGTCTTTTTTCTGAATCAACAGCTGCTGTGCCCGGTCGCGTACCCATCCATTCGGATGGCTCAGTAACGTGACGAGTTGCGGAGCGGTCGCTTTGGTCAGATCAGGAACCGGACTGCCTTTGGCAATGGTGCTGGTAATTTTCAGAATGCGGCCGGCGTGTTGCAACGTGTCCAGCTTTTTGGCCGCGAGCTGCTCGGTCAGGTACTGCGAGATATAGGCTTTGTGCTGGATGATACCCCGGTGCATGTCCACCACATAAACCGCACCGTCGGGTCCGGTAAACAGGTTGACCGGCCGGAACCCTTCGTCAGTTGAAGCAATAAACTCTTTGCCGTCGACGGCTTGCCGGGCGCTGGTCTGGAACGGTTTAAATTCCAGTACGTTGCGCTTGATCAGGTTCGCTTCAGGTACACATACGAAGGCATTCTGGTTGTAAGCTGCCGGAAACGCCCCGCCCCGGTAGACCAGTGGCCCGCATGCGGCAGTGACATCTCTGAGGTACCCTTTTTCGTCCAGGACGCCCGGCTGGTAGCCGCGGTTAACTGATGTCTGGTGAATCGGGAACACACGGTTACTGGCCAGTCGCTGGTGCTCGGCCATCATCGGTTTGAAATATTTGTTCCGGATGACCTTATTCGGCAAGACGTAGTCTCCCTGTAAATTGGTCGAGTTGTTGTTGTAATACAACCGGCCAAAGTTGTCTTTCGTAATACCCCACTGGCCGCGGTCGGTCGTTGGCTCCTTTATCCATTTTCCGTTCCGGCGCTGGTAGCGGAAATTGTAATTGGCGTTATAGATCCAGTTATCAATGTTCATCATCAGGCCGTTTGAGGTATGCTCCACATTGCCTCCCTCAGCATATACCGGATCAACCAGGGTTTTCTTGCCGGGCTTGTCATTGATAATCTCGACAAACCAGAGTTTAGGACCATCCACGTACAGCAGCCCGCCATACACATGCGCAACTGACCGGGGCAGCACCAGCCCGTCCAGAAACACCTTAGCCTTGTCGGCCATACCGTCTTTATTACGGTCTTCCAGAATGACAATCCGGCCGTTGGGTTCTTCTTCGCCGATGCCTTCCAGGTTGGGCATGTAGCCGATCATCTCGACCACCCACATGCGGCCTTTGTCATCAAAATCAAGCCCGACCGGCGCTGTCAACAACGGCTCCGAAGCAATTAAACTCAGGGCAAATCCATCCTCCACCGTGTAATCGGCCGGTGAAAAACGGGGAATTTCATAGGTATTGTTTTGGAAACCTGCCAGTACCACCGAAAAGGCGGCCAGCAGGGTAATAACTAATTTGAATGGTCTTTTTGGAGCCATGTTGGTTAATGAGTTTATTTTCCGGGAAACATCCGCAACAGCACAACGCCATGATGGCGGATTTCTGTTGAGAAAATTCCTGTAAAAATACCAAGGTCTTTTTGTCTCCAAACATCCCGAAGCGTATATCTGCGCGAAGAACTAATCTTTGTCAGATCGAGTGTATACTTTTTGGCCGTTTCGTCGCCCCACCGGAAGTAAGATTCGGGCGTCTTGCCAAAATCGCCGACGTTAAACAAGCCTACGGCATACGACCCGTCCTGCAATTGTTTTGCCCAGATCTGAATGCCATCCTTGTCCTCGATCAGGCGGGCTGATTTGCCCAGCGGGTCCTGATCGATGGCGATGACTTCGTCGTTGGTCAGCAGATTGAGAGTGAAGGCGTCCAGTTGTTCAATGGGGCAGCCGATGAGCATGGGCGCTGCCAGCAAGCTGAACAGGCTGACGTGGCTATACTGCTCGTCGGGGGTTAGCCGGGTCGGGTGCAGCTGGGTGCCGGTTGTTACGTTGCCGACGATCATCATGTCGGGATCGTTCCAGTGACCCGGACCGCCGAAGGGCGCCCACTTATCGAGGGTGAAGGCCGACACAAACAGACTGTTCCAGCTGTCGCGGATGTCGGGGCCGGTACGGTAGCTGTTCGTAAGCCGTGCCCAGTCCCGGGCATGCTCAAACGGTGCCGAGTTGGAAATACTGTAATGGATATCCCGACCCGACTCCCGCAAGGCCGTTGCCATGCGTTCGGCAGAAGGTACCTCAATCCGCCAATCATACTTCAGGTAATCAATGCCCCATTCGGCAAACTGCCGGGCATCATTTTGCTCGAAATGGTACTTCCCGACGTAGCGGTAGGCACGCTTATTGGCAATTATTTCGTCGGTGATATGCCCATCTTCGAAATCGGAGGTTCCGCCGACATAGCCCGCATAACTGGTAATCATCGGGGTGGAGTAAATGCCGGTTTTTAAGCCAAGGGAGTGGATATAGTCAACCATTTCTTTAAAACGCGGGAATTTCTCGTTGGGCTGAATGGCATTGTACGGCCCGCCGCGTTTACCCTGCCAGGCATCGTCGATGTTGATGTACGTCCAGCCGTGCTGATTCAGGCCCATTTTGACGAGCGCATCCGCCGAGGCGATGACCTTGCCCTGATCGATATTCCGTGCCCAGGAGTTCCAGCCATTCCAGCCAATGGGTGGGGTCAGGGAGATCGTATCGCCGATTTTAACAGTCAGGGTCTTTTGGGACCGGCCAGGTGCATTCTGAGCAGTGAGCTGAACGGTATACGTCCCACGAGTGGCTACCTTGCCGGTAATGATGCCCGTTTTTTCGTCCAGCAACAGCCCTTTTGGCAGACCTTTTGCCTTGAATGTCATCGGGCGGGCGCCGGTAGCTGCTATGGTATACAGGAACGGATTTCCGGGCCGTGCCCCGACAATCGCAGGGGAATTAATGCGTGGTGTTTTGGGCGATGGCGGCGTCAGAATATAACGCTCTCCATCATTGGGTATGTTTTGGGGCAGGTAACTTCCCTGCATGACCAGTTGCGCATTGGCCCAGTTCGAATACACCTTGGTCCGGCCGGCATCATTAACGTTGACCAGCAGTCCTAGGCGTTTTACACCAGTCAGTGACACATTCACCGGTTTCGGGGCGTCGCCCAGCCGCATTTCACCGCTGTCGAACAGGATTTTACGGTCACCGATCACGTAAAAAGTATGGGGTAAATCGCGGTTGCCGAGGTCATCGACCCCGACAAGTGCCGAAAACGAGGAAGCATGGCCGTCGAGGAAAAAGGCCAGAATGCTGGTTGCATTCACGCCGACCCCGTGGGTAAAGTGTTTACCGGCAATGCGCATCGAATCGCCGGCTGCATTGGTTTTGCCCAGCACCGCCGGAATGCCTTCCGAAAATGACTTTATGTTCAGCTCATCGAGCCAGACCGGCCGCGTCTGCTGCGCCCGAACCTGACCGGAAAAACACACTGCCAATAAATATAGTGTAAGTATATATCTCATAATCAGTATTGTCTAATGTAAAACGGAATGATATTCCGTTCCTGCTACTGCCCGAAACGGAATATCATTCCGTTTTACAGTGGACTATTTCGTTTTTTCGGCGATCATGGTCAGCACGGCTTTGTCGCTCCATTCCTGACCATGGCCGGCCATGGCCGTAAACCTGATTTTTGCGTCGGACTTCGGATTTTCGGTTTTACTCAGCATCTTTTCCAGATAACGCGTTGCCACGTTGGAGTAAAGCCCGTCCATATCGCCCATCCATATCCAGATTTTACCCTGTAGTTTAGGCCCTAGTGTCGGCCAGTTGCGTTCCAGCACTTTTTTCAGGTCGTATTTTTCCCATTGTTGCGCGATGGCATGGTCGATTTCCCCGGTGTCTGGGTTGAACATCAGCGAGGGTAGCCCGTCTGCGCCTTTCGGGCCAAAAACGGCGTTGTATGCCCCAAACTGACCTCCGGAAATAAGGTAATTATTGGTACGGCCGGCAACATTCTCGTTGGCAATCCAGTCCTTCATCGAAAAGGTCGGCTCTCCATTGGTGGTACGCCGGCCAGGTTGCAGGTAGCCGTACCGGTTGTAAAAAATAGTCTTATCGCTGTAAATATTGATAAGGCCATAGTGCTCAAAATCAACCGGATCGGGGCTATAGGACCAGGTGCCATCGAAAAAGTCGGGATAGAAAATCTGTAAACCGAGCGACACCCAGCCACCCGTCGAATTACCGGTCAGGAACCGTTTTTTTGAGGCGGGATTATACCGGAACTGCCGTTCAATTTCAGGAATAAGCTCTTCGGTCAGGGCGCGGCCGCAGGGGCCATTGTTCTCTGAATCGACCTGATACGTGTCGCCGTATGGCCCCTGCGAATCCAGGAACACATAAATGACCTGCGGGGCCTGTCCCGAGAGCCACCAGTCGGCAAACTCCTTGTTGCCAAAAACGGTGTTAACGGCAGTATAGCGGCCGTTGAGACCAGGTATGCGGTAACAGATCGGATAGGTTTTGGCGGGATTGTCGTAATACCCGGAAGGCAGCAGAACGGCCGCCTTCAACTGCGACGGCCGGCCCCGAAATGCCGTCAGCAGCTTGCTCTGAATCGTTACCAGTTTAACCAGCTTATGGTCCATAACCGGCACTGGTTGGATAAGTGTCGTCAGGGTCAGGCTCAGCGACAGTTTTTTCGAGAGTTGAACCGAGTCAATGTTGCTGTACAGGTTGCCGGGGACATTTTCCTGCCCGTCGTCGGGATTCTGTTTATATACGACCTGGAAGCAGTATTTAGCGTCCGGCTTCTCAAGTGGTTTGTCCAGACCGGAGGTCCGAAGGTTACGGGCACGGGTATCAATGACAATCGCACGGGTGCCGTCCCAGTTTTCGGGCGTAATGCCGATGGTAATTTCAGACCGGTTCCTGGGTTCGCGTTCCCGCTGGCTGGTGACGTGGAGCAGCAACCGGCCGCCTTTCAAATAGGCTTTCTGCATTTCCGGCGACACACTGACCTTTATTTTCCATTGGTATGGACTGTCAGCGAGCACGACCGATAGCGAAAGCGTGAATAGTAGCGTTAATACCTGCCGGTAAAGAGCACTCGGGGTTATTGTGGTCAGGCCGTGTTTTTGGGGAAAAGTTTTGTTGTAACGCATATCCTAAGGACAGTTTTCAGGCGCTCTACCCCACGTTATTCTTCACAAAAATTTAGATTTTATGGGTATTTAATTTTCTGATTCAAAGAGGTGGTTTAGGATATCATGGTATTCTGTCAGTTGAGAATGACGGCGGTTGAATTATAAAATATGCAATGCAAAATAAGGGGGATGAGATGCTTCCTGTGTCAGCATGACAAAAGGAAGCATCTCATCCCGTAAAAGTATCTAATCAATTATCCAGCATCCGGAAGTCCTTAATTCGCCGTTCCCCACTGCTTGTTAGGCCCGGGGCCAAGATCGAGCCTTAACGTTCCGCCGCTAACCAGTAAGTCGTGTTTCACAAACGGGCTGTTGTAGGGTTTGCCGTTCAGCGTGGCCGACTGGATGTACAGGTTGCTGGCTGAATTGTTCCGTGTTTCGATGGTAAACGTCTTACCTGTATAGTATTTCGGATTCAGGTGAAACGTGACCTTATTGAAAATCGGGCTGGCGATTTCATAAAATGGTTCGGGTGACGTTCCGCCGTTTGTGGAGAATATGCCGGTTTTCAGCAGAACCGCCAGACTACCCATAAGGCCCTGATCCTCATCGCCGCTATACCCTGAGTCGGGCGAAATACCGCTGTAGACCTTGTCGATCAGCTGGCGCGTCCAGAACTGGGTCAGCCACGGTGCGCCGGAATAATTGAAGAGCCAGGGCGTCTGCATGCAAGGCTGGTTGCCGTAGTTGATAAACACCCGCCGGTACTGTTCCAGCGTCTCCTTGTCGTGCGATTTGCCGGAAACAAAGTCATGCGTCTGTGCTTTTTCGAAAGAGGTATTCAGCTTCTGCGTAAAGGCCTCTTTTCCACCCATGAGACCGATGAGACCCGGTACATCGTGGGGTACAAACCAGGTGTATTGCGCGGCATTACCTTCCTCCCAGCCGTTGTCGTACCGTAGAATATCAACCGGTTCTGCCCATTTGCCGTCCAGTGTCCGGTTCCACATCCAGCCGATTTCCGGATTGTAGATGTTTTTATAGTTCTGCGACCGCTTCATAAACAAGGCATAGTCATCCGTTTTGCCCAGTTTCTGCGCCATCTGCGCAAGCGTATAATCCTGATAGGCATATTCCAGCGTCTGCGTTGACCCGTCCTGATGGAAGCCGTACCGCTTTTCGCTCATCGGATGCGGGATGTAGCCCCGATCCATGTAAAATTCGATGCCACCGCCCTTGAAGGTGTTGTGTTCATAGCCGGCCTTGCTCATTAAGCCCCCGGGAAAATGATTTTTCCGCATGCCGGCATAGGCCTTTTCAAGGTCAAACCCACGGATGCCTTTCAGATAGGCGCTGACAATAAAGGGTGTAGACGAGGCGCCGGTCATCACAAAGGTATAGTTACCCCCCGCCGGACCGCGCGGTATCAGCCCGCCGTCGTCGTACATCAGCAGCATGGAGTTGATAAATGATTCCGTCACTTCGGGGTAAACGAGGTGCCAGAGGGTGTTCAGCGACCATTGTGCTCCCCACATCGCGTCGAAGTTGTGGTGGTTAAATTTAGGCTTACCGGCGGCGTCCAGCGGAATTTGCCGGATGCGGCGTTCCGGCCCGGTCATGTCGGAGTACTTGCCGTTGGCATCCGAAATAATGCGGCGGCCCTGCAAGGCATGCCACAGATCGGTGTAAAAACGGCTGCGAACGGTATCCGAACCACCGTCGACCTCAATCCGGCTCAGCCAGTTGTTCCAGTCGGTGCGGCTTTCCTGAACGACCTTCTCGAAATCCCAGTGCGGTAATTCGGTGTTCAGGTTCAGGCGGGCCTGTTCCTCGCTGACGTAGGAAATGGCCACCTTCATTTTTCGGACTTCGCCTGCTTTGGTTTTGAACGAGACATAGGCGCCGACCTTCTCGCCCTCAATCTGCTGACCGGCAGCTTCCGGTTTGCCCTGCCGCCAACCGGCAAACGAATCGAACGGTTTGTCGAAGGTAGCCACGAAGAATACCGTCAACGTTTTGGGGCGCCGGATGGTCGGGGCCATGATGGCATACCCCTCAATCTCCCGGTTGCTGACCTTTTTCACAAACCCTTTCTGCGTATCAGAAGGCCCGAGAAATGTGGCAAAATCGAACAGGATATGGCTTTGTGCCGAGGCAGGGAACGTGTATTTATGGAAGCCCACGCGGGTAGTCGAGGTCAGCTCGGCGGTTATGTTGTAGGCGTCCAGAACAACCTTGTGATACCCCGCCTTAAACACTTCTTTCTGATGGGAGAAACGTGAACCGTACTGCCCTGCGCCTAAGTGCCCTTTGAATACACCGGTCGTAGGCATAACCGGTACCCCCGACAACTGCCAGCCGTGAATATGGCTGAAGCACTTGATGCTGTCGGAATGATAGCGGTAACCCGCGCCCCAATCGGCGTTTACGGCATTGTCGGGGCTGAGGTTGACCATGCCGAACGGGCGGGAAGCCGAGTTAAAGAAAAACCAGCGCGAGTTGGCACAATCGACAATAGGATTCACGTAATCCACCGGTTGTCTGCTTTTGGTCTGTGCCCGTGCGTGCAGCGAAAAAAGCACCGACAGGGTACCGACACAGGTGATAAAGGACTTCATAGTTTACGGGTAATTACTGCGTTGTATCGCATTCGTTTCATTGGCCGGTAGTTTCAGGTTGCTGGTTTTCACATCAACCGCGTTATTCAGCAAAACAACCGGCATTTCCTTTGCCGCCGGAATCCGGACATCCGACAGCGAAATGTTCTTTACATCATCAAAGACGAGGGCGGGCCGGAAATCCTCTTCCAGGTACTTAATCTGAATATTTTTGAACTGAATGCCTTCGGCGTGGCGCATGTAAAGCCCCCAGGCAGGTAGTTCGCCGAACATCGAAAAGTCAGGGTACCGGTCCGCGTTTTCGGGTACAGTCGTGATTTTGTCCGGCGGAATATGGGCAATGGCTTTGTTGGCACGACCGCCATAGGTCAGCGTAATATCTTCCAGCACAATATCCTGAACCGGATGCCCGGGAACCCCCGTTATCGACGACGGAATCAGGTTGTAGGGCAACCACGGATGACCGTAAATGTGATAGCTCGACGGCCGCTTCGGCATCTTATCCACCCCTGGCGACAGGTGATCCGGCGGGCCTTCAATAGGGTAGCCCTGATCGGGCTTGTGCAGCGGTGTTTCTACGTTTACGTGAGCAATATAGACCTTACGCAGCACCCCAACCTTGCCGTTTGTGTTCCGGTGACCGAGTTTGATAAAAATGGCGTTGCCCGTCTTTTTGGCCGTAACATGCTGAATGTCGACATCTTCCAGGGTGCCGCCATCTACCGATTCGAGGGCGATAGCGGAGCGGTAGGTATCCAGTACGGTCAGGTTGCGGACTTTGATGTGCCGGAAGCCACCATGGGAGGCTGTTCCGAACTTCAGGCCGTTGGCACTGGAGCGGACGGTGCAGTTTTCGATGGTTATGTTTTCGCAGGCACTGGCCGGGTTTTCGGATTTGAGGCAAATGCTGTCATCGGATGAGTTGATATAGCAATTTCTAACGATCACGTTTTTAGAATCGGTAATGTCAAGCCCGTCATTGTTCCAGTACGTTGTGCTTTGAACGGTTATGTGATCGATCAGCACGTTATCACATTCCCGGTAATCCTGCACCCATTCCGAGCAGTTTTTCAGGGTTATGTCTTTCACCGTTACTTGTTTACAACCAACGATGTTGATCAGAAACGCCCGCCCCTGACCGGGGCGTTTGACGATCCAGGCGCTGTCCTGTTTCATTTCGCCGGTACGGAGCTTGTTGAAGATGTCCAGCATCAGCTCCTGCCCCTGTCCGTCGATGACGCCCTGGCCGGAGATACCGATGTTCGTCTGGTTTCGGGCTGAAATCAGAGCTACGCGGTCGTTCAGCTCAACGGGGTCTGCCGGTGATTTTTTGTCGGTGACAGGCTTATTGTCGTAGTGCTTTCGATTCGGTGAGCCAAGCAGTCGCCCGCCTTTTTCAACGTGCAGTTCAACGCCGGATTTGAGGAACAAGGTTCCGGTGACGAAATTCCCTGGCGGCACAATGACCCGTCCGCCACCCGAAGCCGAAACCTTGTCGATGAGTTTCTGAATCACCAGGGCGTTATTGGTTTCTCCGTCGGCAACCGCCCCGAACTGGTTAATGCGGTAATCTTTTCGTTGCGAACGGTCAGGTTGGGCCCGGCCAGGTTGGGCTGCATTAGGTTGGGCCCGGCCGGTAAGAGGGATCAGTAGTAACAGTAAAAGTAAGTTTCTGAGCATGATAATCAGGTTGTTATATTTTTACCACATAGCCACATAGAAGACATAGTATTATTTCTCAAGTACTCTATGTGTCTATGTAGTAAAAGATTAACTATGAGTCGATTGGATTCCTTTTTAAGAAAGTTGGATTCGGTGCGTAAACGGTGTATAGCCGGTGATGTATACTGCCGGTGCGTCCATTGGCGGCAGCGCTCCCCGTAACAGAATGCCCTTGTGCAGTACCTTGCCGGTCCCGAACCGGAGCACATCGGTACCCACGGTATACGTGCCTTCCTGACCCGAAAGCAGCCAGGTATTTTCGCGTTTTGCGTATTTCGTCACCCCTGAAAAACTACCGCCGGGTCTGAAAATCAGCTCCAGGGTTACGGGTACACCTTCGGTACCGGAAATGGTAACCGTTATCTCAATGCCCGATGCTGTTTCCGATACCTGTACCACCGATTCAAGTTTCTGAATCTCACTTTGCTGCCGGAGTGAACGCGGGGCTTTATCCAGATCACCTTTTGGGTCGATTTTGTCCGGTGGCAGCGGCTGGTAGTAGGGCCCCGTCAGCGACTGGCGGAGTGCCCAGCCGTTGGGTGTCTGCTCCACTTTTTCGGACTGAAACTGGCCTTTACCAAAAAACGAGGTCGCGAACCGAAGGCCCTGCAATACCGTATTGCCTTTGTGAAAAGTCAGAAACGTCGTGTTGTTGGAGAGCAGCGTACAGTCCCACGCACCGCGCCGGATGCGCACAAGCCCCGAGTAAGGAAAGGCTCTGGCGTAATTAACCGGAAGTGGTTTTGAGGCCGGCAGTTCGCGCCAGAGCGACGGGTCTTCCAGAAAATAGTCCAGATAACCAGCCAGTTGATCTTTCGGGCAGGTCGCTTCAATCAACCGGCACATGGCCGCCATTTCTCCGTTTTTATCCTGCAAAGCCATGAACCGGTAGCAGTAATAATACCGGACCATGTTGGCAATTGTGCCTTTATCCTGCCGGTTAGAGGCTTCGGTAACCACCTCACCGTTGGGATGCACAAAATACATGGTCATCATCAGGTTCCGCCGGACGGGTTCTAGCAGTTCCGGTTTATTGATCCCCCGCGCCATGATAATCAGCGAGCGGTTGACAATTGGCGAGTAGGTATTGGTGCTCTTTTCGGTGTATTGTCCGTCAGGGTCGAGGTCGATGTGCTCGGCCAGCCACTGGTCAATGCGTTTCAGGTATTTCGGATCCGGGAACAGCTCGTGCACTTTCGTCAGCGCCGCCCCGACCACCCAGCGGTGATTCGGCGTATGGATGCCGCCGACAGTCAGAGCGTCACCGGCTTGCCGGATAAACCGTTCTATCGCCTGTACAGCTTTTGCCGTACCGCTCATAGGCTTGAGAAACTTATACGCCGGTACAACATTTTCGAGCACGAAAGCCGTATCGGGCGTTGAGTGAAAATTGGTGTCCAGCAGGTCAATGGTGCCGTCACTGTGCTGCATCTTAACCAGTGCCGATGCGGCTTCGGTAAGGTCACGGAGCAGATCGGCAGACGTAAAATGAGTGGACTCCGGGGTGGCATATAACATACTCCCTTTCATCAGAAACCCGCTGGTCGTATGCGGGTTAGGCATTTCGGCATCGTTCATATACCCACCGGCATATGGGCTGGATGTATCGGTGACCTTTAACGGGCGGTAATTGGCCAGTTGCTGATCATTAATCCGGATCCAGTCCAGCAGCCAGGCTGGTTTCTGCGGTGCTGACCTTGCCCATGCCCATGATGGCGCTATCGAAACCAATCCGATTGACGATGCACTCAGGTTTACAAACTGCCGTCGATTCATAGCTTTCAGAACATTCATTTACTCCAGTTCCCTGATTTTAATGCTCCGGAAGTGTACCTCGTCGCCGTGATCCTGAATGAGGATATGACCGGCCGGGGCCTGCGCGAAATTCGGGTACGTACTGTATTTACTTTTGGCGACAAGGTTTCTGAAGATCTGCGAAAAGCGGTCGTATTCGACCATTTTCAGGTTATTCAGCCAGTGCTCTACATGGCCATCCCGCGACACAATCCGCAGTTTGTTCCACTTGCCGGGCTGGCTGATCCGCTTTTCAGTATTCCCCTCCGACAGATTTTCGGAGGTAATCAGGTCGTAGAGTGAAGCGGTTGTCCGGTTTCCGTTAACGCCGGCTTTGGCATCAGGGTGCACGTTATCATCCAGAATCTGAAATTCGGGACCAAGGCCGGTACCCGGTTTTTTGGCCGGATCGTCTACCACAAAGTATTTGATGCCGCTGTTGCCGCCTTTTGTTAACCGGAAATCCAGTTCCAGCTCAAAGTTGGAAAACGTATCAACCGTTTCGATATCGCCTCCCTTACGGACACTGTCTTTTTTTGAACCGAGCACTTTCAGAATGCCGTCCTGCATGGCCCATCCTGCATCGGCAAAGTGGTCTGCATTGGCCAGTTTCCAGCCTTTTGCCGTTTTCCCGTCCCAGAGCAACCGCCAGCCATGCCGGCTTTCGCGTTCCGTTAACTGGTTGGTGAGGTAGCTGATTTCACGGATTTCAGGGCCTTTCTGCCATTGTACGGCGCTCAGGTTTTCGGTCGCAATCCGGATGTTACGCCACTGCACGGTAAGGCCAACCTGCTCCTCGCGCTTAATCTGATGCACCTGCAAGGCAATGAGTCCGCGTGCCGTCTGATTGTCCCAGACATCGGCGCAGGGAACGCCGTTGATCCAGGTTTTGATGTGGGGACCAACCGCTTCGATATGGTACTGATTCCACTGACCGCTGCGTAAGGCTTTCTGTCCTGATGGATTAACCGACAGCGGGTAGAGCCAGCCGCTGCGGGCCTCGTCGTATACCCCGCCGCTCCAGCCCCGGTTACCGGGATCAATTTCGACCTGGTAGCCATGCACGCGGCCGTTGTTGATAGCCGGATCACTGATGCTCCGGATCTGAATACCTGAATTCAGACCGGGTTCCACCTTGACATCCATTTCAAGCACAAAATCACCATAAAGCGCTTCGGTACATAAAAATGTGTTGGGCGTATTCAGCTGTGAAACACCGACAATGGCGTTATTCTGGATTCGGTATTCAGCATTGCCGTTGCGTTTCACCCAGCCCTTGAGGTCTTTACCGTTAAAGAGGTCTTTCCACTGGGCATTGGATTCGGCAGTCAGGATGCTGAATCCGAGTGCGAGAATACATGTGAAATAATTCATAATTCAGGAAATGTATGGGGGCTAATAATAGTTCGGGCACAAAAAAGGGAGAGAGGTTTTCAGGCTCTCTCCCGGTATTCAGATTGAGTAGGTATTGCTGGTTAATACCCCGGATTCTGCTTCATCGCCGGGAACGACAAGTCGATCTCGCTCTGCGGAATCGGGCGTAAATTATGTTTATCGGCAATAGAGGCGCTTTTCGCCGCCCACGGGTTATATTTTTTAACCCGTTCGACCAGCTTGCCGGTCCGTTTCAGGTCAAACCACCGGCTGTATTCGC
>NZ_CAMFHL010000158.1 GCF_945952095.1 uncultured Arsenicibacter sp.
ATCTACACGTAAGGAGTCGTCGGCAGCGTCAGATGTGTATAAGAGACAGCAATCCGTCCGCTACCCGTTGCCGAGGCGCTGATGGTGATGCTCATGACCGCACTGGCCGACATGCCGCCGGTATTGGTCGCCCGCAGGGTAACGGTGCTGCTGCCCGCCGTGGTCGGTGTACCCGAAATGGTACCGGTAGTCGTATTGATGCTTAGACCGGCCGGTAAACCGGTGGCCGCATACGTCAGCGTCTGGCTGTTCGGATCGGTGAATGAACCGGTTGGCAGCGTATAACTGAATGCGCGGCCCACAACGCCCGTTGCCGATACTAAGGTGCCGGTGAAGACCGGTGAGGTACCTACGGTGCCGGTTCCGCTCGTAGCCGATGCACTGATCGTGATGCCCACCGATGCGCTGGCCGATTGTCCGGCGGCGTTGGTGGCGCGCAGGGTAACGGTGCTGCTGCCCGCTGTGGTTGGGGTTCCTGAAATCGTACCGGTTGCGGTATTGATTGTCAGACCCGCCGGTAAATTAACGGTTGTATACGTCAGCGTCTGCGAAGCACCGCCCGTAAACGCACCGGCTGGCAAGGTATAGCTGAACGCCTGACCAACCACACCGGTTGCTGAGGCTAATGTACCGCTGAAGACCGGAGCGGTGCCCGTGCCGCTGGTTGCCGATGTGCTGATGGTAATACCGACCGTTCCGCTGGCCGACTGACCGCTGGTGTTCGTTGCCTGAAGCGTAACCGTATTACTACCCGCCGTTGTCGGCGTACCGGAAATCGCGCCGGTAGTCGTATTGATGCTCAGGCCGGCCGGTAAACCGGTGGCCGCATAGGTCAGCGTCTGCGTGGTGCCGCCCGTAAACGTGCCGGCTGGCAGGGTATAGCTGAAGGCCTGACCAACCACACCGGTTGCTGAGGCTAACGTGCCACTAAAGACCGGAGCGGTGCCCGTGCCGCTGGTTGCCGATGTGCTGATGGTGATACCGACCGTCGTGCTGGCCGACATACCGCCTGCGTTGGTTGCCCGCAGGGTAACGGTGTTACTACCAGCAGCTGTTGGTGTTCCCGAGATAGCACCGGTTGCGGTGTTGATCGTCAGGCCCGCCGGCAGTCCGGTAGCCGCATAAGCCAGTGTTTGACCCGACGGATCGGTGAACGAGCCGGTTGGCAGGGTATAGCTGAACGCCTGACCCACAGTACCGGTAGCCGATACCAGTGTGCCGGTGAAGGTAGGCGACGGCATCGGGCTGATCGTGATGGCCACTGTACCGCTGGCCGACTGGGCTCCCGTATTGGTTGCCCGCAGGGTAACGGTGCTGCTGCCTGCCGTAGTCGGTGTACCGGAAATCGTTCCGGTTGTTGTGTTCAGCGTCAGACCCGCCGGTAAACCGGTAGCGGCATAGGACAGTGACTGACCACCCGCTGTGGTGAAGGTGCCGGTTGGCAGGGTATAGCTGAACGCCTGACCCACAGTACCGGTTGCCGATGCCAGGGAACCGCTGAAGACCGGTGTCGGTGCCGCGCTGATGCTGATGCTGAGCACACCGCTTGCCATCGCCATGGCGGGGTCTGTGGCCGTAATCGTTACCGACGTAACACCCGATGTAGACGGCATACCCGTAATTGCGCCTGAACCGCTGTTGATGCTGAAGCCGGCCGGCAGTCCGGTGGCGGCATAGGTCAGGGTCTGGCCAGGGTTCGGATCAGTGAACGCCCCGGCTGGCAGGGTGTAGCTGAACATAGAGCCAACCAGACCGGTTGCTGATGCCAGTGAACCGCTGAAAACCGGTGACTGGTTCGGCGATACAGAAAGACTCACGGTGCCGGATGCCGACGCACCCGCCGGATCGGTAGCCGTAATGGTTACCGACGACACACCGGTTGCGGATGGCATACCCGTAATTGCGCCTGAGCCGCTGTTGATGCTGAGACCCGCCGGTAGTCCGGAAACGGTATAGGTCAGTGTCTGGCCGGTGTTCGCGTCTGTAAACGTGCCGGTTGGCAGCGTGTAGCTGAGCATAGAACCGATGGTGCCGGTTGCCGACAGGGCCGAGCCGCTGAAGACAGGGGCGGTATTTGGTGCGACATTGATCGAGACTACGCCGGTTGTTGACAGGCCACCCGTATCCCGCGCCGTCAGGGTAACGGAGTTGGTGCCGGTGGCGGATGGCGTACCGGTGATGGCTCCCGAACCACTGTTAATACTCAGACCCGCCGGCAGGCCGGTGGCAGAGTAGGCCAGTGCCTGACCGGTGTTTGCGTCGGTAAAGGTGCCGGTTGGCAGCGTGAAATTCAGCGGGGTGCCGACCGTAGCCGAAACCGATGCCAGCGAGCCGCTGAAGACCGGGGCTACGTTTGGTACCACCGTAATGCCCAGCGTTGAACTGGCCGACAGGCCGCCGGTATCCGTTGCCGTAAACACCACAGCATTAGAGCCGGTGGTTGAGGCCGTTCCGGTCAGTGCGCCGGTGCCTGCATTAATGCTCAGACCCGCCGGCAGTCCCGTCGCAGTGTAGGCCAGTGTCTGGCCGGTGTTCGGATCCGTAAACGAACCGGTTGGCAGGGTGTAGCTGAACGGCGCACCAGCGATGGCTGTTACGGACGTCAGCGTACCGCTGAAGACCGGCGTCAGGTTTGTGTTAAACGTGATACCAACCGTCGATGAGGCCGACAACCCGCCCGGATCCGTTGCCCGGATGGTGATCGTGTTCGCTCCGGTTGAAGAGGTGGTACCGGTGATGGCACCCGTTCCGGCATTAATGCTCAGGCCGGTTGGCAAGCCAACGGCGGTATAAGTCAGCGTCTGGCCGGCATCCGGATCAGTAAATGAGCCTGCAGGCAGCGTATAGCTGAACGGTACGCCGGCGATACCGGAAATGGCTGTCAGGGTGCCGCTGAAAACAGGCGCCTGATTAACCGGTGCCGGATTATTACCGCAGAAAGCGGCCAGGTCGAACGTGTAGCTTGTCATGGCTCCGTTCTGCATGGCGGTGATAACAATCGGTTTCGGATCAGCCCGTAAGCCGGGTTCAACGGTGCCGCTGGCACTCCCTGCACCGGCACGGGTGATGCCCGGTGCCGTAAAGGTGATCGGAGAGCCATCGCCACCGGTCGTGTTGAACGTAATGGCACCGGTTGCACAGTTATAAGTTGGCTGGGTAACGGCAAAATTGCCCGGACAAGCCGCAGCTATATTAAATGTATAGGTTGTTGATACGCCATTCTGGGTTGCTGTGATGACAATTGGTTTCGGATCGGCCCGCAGACCGGCTTCAATTGTTCCGCTGTTGCTGGATGCGCTGGCACGGGTAATGCCGGCGGCCGAATAGGTAATGGCCGAACCATTACCGCCTGTTGTATTAAAGGTGATCGCTCCCGTAGCACAGTTATAGGTCGGTTGCGTAAGGGTAAGGGCTGATTGGGCATACGCCTGGTGTTGGTAGGAGCACGTGATACACAATGCCCAGGCAAACAACCACAGCGACGTGGTTGTCGTCTTAAAAATTGTATGCATACTGGTTGAGTAAAAAGTTGGAAATACGATTTATGGATTAAGTGTGTACGTTCGGACGAACCGATTATGTGACAACAGCCACATCGTAAAGCGTCAGTCAGTGTCCGGTGCGGTGGTTGATACCGCCGGGACAATTCTCGTTTCCATACATGTTGTGTCCTCCGGATGAGGAAGCAGTAGCGCGGCCAGATCTGCTCTCAGACTAAATGGTGTTTGTTTAGCCTATAGAACTACAAGGTATTAACAACAAGCCGGATGCCCGGCAGAATGTTATGAAGGGGCGGATAAACTGTGTAAGCGGGACAGGATACGGGGTTGACTTATCCCTGCCGGTATTGCCGGCAACGTGGCATGATGCACCGCGCTGCGCATCGGCCGCCTTTTAGGTAGCTGAAAACCAGCGTCCCGGCTTGTTAACAAAAAATAAACATACCGAAATAGTCTTTTGCTGAACAAGTGCAGTATCATTAGCAGATTTTAAACCAATCGAACCATGTTACGGTCCCGCGCCGAATACCTCGTAAATCGTCTCATCGAAAACCAGCTGACCTCGTCTGAGCTGGACGAGCTGCTGCGTAGTATGGGAAATGAGCGGGCGCTTGACGATTTTTCGGACGTACTGGAAGCCTACTTTACTTCACTCGTTGAGGAAAGCGAAGCCGCTGATGTATTCCGGACGGAAATACCTGCACCGGATACGGTACCATCCGGAGCGCAGGCAAAAAGCCGGTTCGGGGTTTCGTGGGGAAACTATACACGAATGGCTGCGCTGGTTGCGCTGGCGATTGGTTTCCTGGGAATTCTGTATCTGATTCCCTACCGCGCCCGACAGCAGTCAGTACGTGATTCCGGAAAACAGACTCCGCTGGTTGCTCACCGGGAGGAGGTAGTTCCGAGAGGCAGCCGGAAGAGCTTACGGCTGGCCGACGGAACCTATGTAAAACTGAATGCAGAAAGCAAAATGACATTTCCGGCCGCTTTCGACAAAAAGAGCCGGCCGGTCAGTTTGCAGGGGGAAGCCTACTTTGATGTGGCCAGAGACAAACAACGGCCCTTTTCGATCACTCTGGATGAGTTGAAGGTAAGTGTGCTCGGCACTTCGTTCAACATTAAATCGTACGATGCCGACGAAGACGTGGCGGTGTCTGTGCGCTCGGGACGCGTCAGTGTCTCAATCAATTCAACCTCATTACCGGCCGTTGTCCTGACCCGGAATGAAAAACTGATTTTCAACAAGCGGACAGAGAAGTACCGGATTGTCCGGCAGGATGTACTGCCCGATTACGCCTGGGTAGACGGTGTGCTGCTGTTTGACCATACCCCGTTCAGCACGGTTGTTCAGACCCTCGAACGATGCTATGATGTTGAGATTCAGGTGAAAGATAAGTCCTTGCTGGAAACCTCACTGACCGGCAGACACCTTAATGAAAATCTGGTATCCGCTTTAGAATCCATCTGCTTCGCGATCAGCGCTAAATATGAAATAAAAGGCCGGATTGTCGTGATCCGCAAATAAGTACCTTCTAATTACCTGAAAACTATGAAACACAGATCTACCTTTCAATGGCTTCTGCGTCCGCTGCTGATGGCGGCAATGGTCGTAGCAGCCGGATGCCTGACTGCCGCCATGGCACAGGTCCGCACAATCACGGGTAAAATCACGTCGAAGGACGATGGTCTGGCCATGCCCGGCGTAAACGTGCTCATTAAAGAGAGCCAGCGCGGGACCAGCACCAACGCCGAAGGCAAATTCACGATTGATGTCAGCGGCAGCAATGCGGTGCTGGTGTTCTCCTTTGTCGGCTACACAAAAACGGAAGTACCGGTCGGTAACCGGAGCGTGGTCGATGTGGTCATGACGTCAGACGCCAGCCAGCTGCAGGAGGTTGTGGTGACCGCCCTCGGTATCAGCCGCGAAAAGAAATCATTGGCCTACTCAATCAGCGAAGTAAAATCAGAAGACCTGGTAAAAGCAGCCAACCCGAACGTGTTGAAAGCCCTCGACGGTAAGGTAAGCGGGGTGAACCTGACCAACCTGAGCAGTGACCCGACCTCATCGGTCCTGGTCAACATCCGTGGTACGACGGCTATGCCGACCACCAGCGCCGGTGGCTCCGATGTGTCAATCAAAGGCCAGCCGCTGTACGTTATTGACGGGGTGCCGGTAGGTACACAGACATTTACGTCAAAAGACGGTGTCGATTTCGGTAATATTCTTTCGCAGCTTAACCCGAACGACATTGCCAATATTACCATCCTGAAAGGGGGTAGCGCCGGTGCACTGTACGGGGCTGAAGGCGGTAACGGGGTGGTGATGATCACCACAAAATCCGGAAAAGGGGCGAAAAAAGGCCTGGGCGTTTCATTCTCAACAGCCTACACGGCTGATAAACCCTTCATGTTCTTCCCTGAGCAAACATTATACGGCCAGGGCGAACGCGCCTACGAATGGCAGTATGATAACACGGATACCTGGGGGCCTCGTCTGGACGGTACGTTCAAATCGAACTACTGGGACGTTAAACTGAAGAAGTGGAACAACGGCCCGATGGTGTCGGCCAACGAAGATCGTGTGAAAGCCTACCTGCAGACTGGTGGTACGTTCACGAATAACATCGGCGTAACCGGCAACTACGATAAAGGCGCTTTCCGGTTGTCAATGTCTAACATGGACAACAAAGGGGTAATGCCGAACACCAAAACACAGCAGAAATCAATCTCGCTCAATACCGAGTATAACATTACGAATAAACTGAAGGTGTCGGTCAGCACCAGCTACATCCACACGTATTCACCGAATAAGGCCAACAGCGTAGGGTCAAACAGTGTACTGAATGACCTGTTGTTCAATATCCCGACCAACCTGCAGCCGCTGGCCGATATGCGCGATTACTGGATGCCGGGTTTTGCGGGTATCCGTCAGAACGGTGCGATCATGAAGGACAACGGCATTGATGTGGCCCAGAACAATCCGTGGTGGATTACCTACGAAAAGCTGCACCGCTTTACCCGCGATAACTTCTTCGGCAAACTGCAGCTGAACTGGCAACTGAACGACAACTTCTCGCTCTTGCTCCGTACGGGTATGGAGAACGTGAAGGAGAATTACGAACTCCGTCAGTCGTGGGGAGCCAAAGGGGATGCCTTCGGTCAGTATGTGTCGGGCAACAACAGCTCGCTGGAAGCCAACTCCGATGCGATCCTGACGTATAACAAGACGTTAGGCAAATTTTCGATCAATGTGTCGGGTGGCGGTAACTACCGGTTCAACAACCTGAACAGCATGGAAATCACAGGTGGTGACCTGAACTCGCCGGCCCTCTTTACGCTGGCCAACATCAAGGCCGGTACCATGACTGTCAACGGTATACCGTTCCAGAATACCAAATCGCTGAGCGCCTATGCGTATGCGAATTTTGGTTACGACAACAAACTGTTCCTTGACCTGACCGGCCGTAACGACTGGAAAGGTATCCTGCCGGAAGAGAAAATCAGCTATTTCTATCCGTCGGCGTCACTGAGCTGGGTGGCTACCGAAACGGTAAAATTACCGGCCATGTTCGACCTCGTAAAAACACGCCTGGCGTTTGCTGACGTCGGAAACGGGCTGACCCGCCGCCGGTCGATTGACACATACACGTACGATGCCAGCCCGTGGGGAGCCATCAACACGGTCAGTCTGAACGCGACGATTGTGGATCCGAACATCAAGGCACAGCACTCGCTGACTAAAGAAGCCGGTGTCGATATCTGGATGTTCCGGAACCGGTTGAAATTTGACTTCACGTATTTCATTAAGGATCAGAAAAACCAGATCGACAACATACCGCTGGTAAAAGGGACCGGGTATTCAGGGCTGCTGACCAACATCGGCGATGTGCGTAACAAAGGCTTTGAATGGGGACTGAACTTTACGCCGGTCAAAACGGGTGATTTCGCCTGGGATGTGTCGGCCAGCTTTACGCACTACAAGGCAACCATTACCCGCCTGTCTGACAAATTTGCCCCGAACGGTTATGTATTTGCCAGCTACGACGGAAAAACAAAGGTGAAAATAGCGCAGGGCGAAACCATTGGTAATATTTACGAAGAGAACCCGATTCTGCGTGTAAAAACCGGTAAGTATGCCGGTATGCCGCTGCTGACTTCAGACGAAGGTAAAATCCAGAAATCAAGCGACGAGCGTGACCGTGGCAAGCTGGGCAACTTCAATCCGGATTATATTCTGGGTCTGAACACGGGTGTCCGGTATAAGAACTTCTCACTGAATGTGGTGGGTAGCCTGCGGATGGGTGGCAAGTATGTGTCTGTAAACCAGCAGTATGCTGAGTCGAACGGCCGTGCGGTAACCACGTTGGGTTCGGGCGATAACAACCCGTGGTGGGTCGGTGGCCGCGATGCGGCTAACGGTGGTCTGGTATGGCCGGCTGCCAACTCCAGCGAGTATGCCGCCATCAATGCCAATAACAACGACAAACGGTCTGACTTCCAAGATGCCAGCTACGTAAAAGGGGTGTTCCTGAACCCGAATTACAAAGGTGACCCGTCGCAGGCAACCGATGCAGACTACATCGTAAACGGTGCCAATCCGAAAAACACGTTCTACGACTTCCCGTATAACGGTTACGGCGACATCATCTGGAACTTTACCGCTACCAGAACCTACGATGCCACAAACTTCAAGCTGCGCGAAATCTCCCTGGCGTATTCAGTGCCGCGGGCGTTAACGACCAGATACAACCTCAACAACGTAACTTTCTCACTGATCGGCCGTAACCTGTTCCAATGGAACAAATCAGGTCGTAACGAAGATCCGGAATCGGCGTTCACAGGCGTAGGGACCAACCAGGGTATTCTGCGGGCGACCCTGCCAAGTATCCGTTCGTATGGCTTTAAGCTGTCTCTTGATTTTTAACGGCATCCTCTTAAAACTGAACAGACATGAAATCATTGATAAAAATTGCGTCAATTGCCGCTGTGATCACGGGCCTCGCTTCGTGTAGCCAGGATGAACTCCGCAGCTTTGATGCCCTGCAACAGAAAAATGCAATTGAATCGGTAAACGACCCCTACCTGCTGGCGTCGATTATCAAACAAACGTCGGTTTTCTATCAGAAAATGGGGTACGATAACCGTCGGTTGCCGGGTGCTGTTCAGCACATCGAAAGCAACTACCAGAGCGGGGATAACTTCTACAACGGATTCAAATCGCCGATCGACGATATGTACACGGCGATGGACATCCTCAAACTGGTAGATGGCTCAATCGGCCTGGCAGATCAGCGCGGCTCGAAAGTACACAAGGGCATTTTCACGGCCTTCCGCGTGCTGTTGTTCTCCTACATGACGGACTATTACGGTGACGTATACTACACAGAGGCGCTGAAAGCCCGCCAGGGAATTCTGTATCCGAAATACGACCATCAGGCTGATATTTATACCGGTCTGCTGAAAGAACTGGATGAGGCGACCACGCTCATTAATGCCGGTACCGAGCCAATCTCGAATACCTATGACCTGATGTTCGCGGGAGACAAGTCAAAATGGCTGAAGTTTGCCAACTCGCTGAAACTGCGCCTGCTGATGCGTGCGTCGGGTAAACTTGCTGATGCCGGTGCCCGGATGACCGCCCTGATCAACCAGCCTTTGCTGACCGAAGCTACGGAGAACGCATCGATTGCCTACGTGGGTACGACTGCCGATAACTCATGGACCGGCGGGCCGCTGAACTGGGGAACCATCGATAACTTCGATACCCGCCGGCCGTGTAAGACGCTGGTTGACAAGCTTACCGATCTGAAAGACCCGCGTTTGCAGGTATGGTTTGCGCCGGTAGAACGGCCGTGGACCAGTGATAAGACGAAAAACGGCGTGACGTTCACAACAACCGACCCGAACGGCTATAGCTATTCGTCGACCTGGGAATACATTGACCGGACGAATAAGGACATTACGGCTTACGCAACGCCGGATGTGTTGCTTGATTCCAATAAGGTGTATGTCGGTTTTGTGGCCGGTATGCAGAGCGACTGGAAAAACGGGAACGGCCATTACAACACCGCTGCCGGTGGGGTAGTAGGTAACTTCAAGGTGTCGAAGTTTTCAAAACTGTTCCGCGAAAACAAGCACAACCTGCTGAAAGCCATGATCATAAACAGCGATGAGGTGCAGTTTATTCTGGCCGAAGCCGCGGCAAAAGGCCTGATTACGGGCAATGCCGATACGTATTACCGGAAAGGCATTGCCAACTCGCTGCTGCGCTGGGGCGTGAAGCAGTCGGATGTGGATGCCTACCTGGCACAGGCTACGATTGCACTGCCTTCGGATAAGGCGGGTCAGCTGGCTAAAATCGCGGATCAGAAATGGATTTCCCTGTTCCTGGTTGGTTCAGAAGCGTATCTGGATCTGCGCCGGACCAAATTGCCGAACATCTTCAGCAACGGTCGTCTGAGCGGCTATGCGTTCCCGCTGCGGTACCGCTATCCGGGTAATGAGCTGGGTCAGAACAAAACAGCCTATGACCTGGGCGTGGGCGCCCTGAGCCCGGCAGCCGATGATCAGCAGTCGAAAGTATGGTTGCTGCAGTAATTTAGTAGACAGACGATTTCTCCGGATCTCTCACTCCTGCGTAAACGGGAGTGGGAGATTTGTTTACAAAAAAATAAAGGTTTCTTGATCTGTAGTTCGTCATATTTATTGATTTTCGCACATCAGTTACAAAGCGATGACCAACCGAGCGTGTCGATATGCCCTTTATGTCTGGATACTGGCTGTTGCGGCCCTTATCCCGGAACAGTCGCGGGCAGCGGTCGTATCGGTTGAATCGGATCTTGAAAAGGTAAAGCTGACACTGACGCATGAAGAGGGTCGGGTGCTGGATGTCATCAATAAAATTACAAAGCAGTCGGGATACGTTTTCCTGTTCGAAGACAACCTCAAGCCGGAGCTGAATAAACTGATCCGGATCGAAAACGGCCGGAACCTGCGGGACGTGCTGCTGATGATTTCCCGGCAAACACCGCTGGAATTCAAGGCCGTAAACAAAAACATCATTATCCGTAAGAAGGTAAGTGATGTGGCCGTACACGCAATCGGTGATCAGCGGTTTAAGGTGACCGGCAGGGTGGTAGCCCGGCAGGATGGCATCGGCATTCCGGGGGTTGCTGTGCGGATCAAGGATACCAGTCTGGGAACAACGACCGATGCGTCGGGTGCCTACAAACTCGATATCGTGAATCCGGATGATGTACTGGTGTTTTCGTCCGTTGGATTCCTGACGGAAGAGGTGCTGGTTGATCAGAAAAATGTCATGGAGGTGACGCTTTCCGAAAACGTGGAAGTGCTCTCGGAGGCCGTCGTGACGGCATTAGGTATTCAGCGCGGCAAACGGGCGCTGGGCTATTCGGTAGCCGATCTGAAAGGAGAAATGATAACCCACGTACCGCAGGAAAATGTGGTTAATTCGCTGGCTGGCCGGGTGGCCGGCCTGACCCTGAACCAGACCAGCGGAATCGGTTCGTCGGTGAGCATCATTATCCGCGGCGCTAAATCACTGACGGGCGACAATCAGCCCTTGTTCGTCATTGACGGGGTGCCGGTGGCTAATACGCTGAATAATCTGCGGGCAATGGGCGACCGGAATAATGTCGATTACGGCAATACCATTGCGGACCTCAATCCCGAAGATATTGACCAGATTACGGTACTGAAAGGCCCGAGTGCGGCCGCCCTGTATGGCTCAAGGGCCGGCAACGGTGTCATTCTGATTACGACCCGGAAAGGCAAAAAAGGGAAAGGCCTCGGCATTACCTTTTCGACCAGTAATGTGTTTGAAAAGCCGTACCGGTTTCTGGATCTGCACTACAAATATGCCTCCGGCGACCGGAACAACCGCCTCGACGAAAGTTCGATGTACTGGGGCGGACCGGCCCTCGACGCCGGTAATCTGGCGGTGCAGTGGAACAGTCCCGCCGGTGCCGATGGCCAGCCGGTGCCGACACCGCTGGTGTCGTACCGTGATAACATGAAAAACTTTCTGCAAACCGGGATTACGTCGACCAACAATATCGCGTTGTCGGGAGCGGGAGATAAGGTATCGTACCGGGTGTCGTACAGCAACATGATCAATAAGGGGATGATTCCGAATTCGAACCTGTTGCGCAACTCCCTGAACTCCAGTGTGAGCTATACCCTGAACCGGCAGTTTACGTTGAATTCGGCCTTTACGCTGGTGCGTACCCATTCGGATAACCGGCCGGTGACTGCCAACCGGGGCACCAACCCGCTGGAGGCCGTGTATATGTGGCCGCACGTTGACGTTCGTCAGCTACGGAACTTCTGGGTAAACGGCAGCGAAAACATACAGCAGCTGACGCCCGCCACAACGGCGGATAATCCGTATTTTCTGGCGTATGGCATCAACAATGGCTTCAACCGCGACCGGATTTTCGGTAATACAAAACTGGACTGGAAACCATCGTCCCTGCTGACCGGCTTTGTCCGGCTGGCGCTGGATCAGTACGGTGAAAACCGGGAGACGAAAATACCCTGGAGTTATTCGCGGGCGAAAAAAGGAGGCTATTATTTGCAGGACCTGGTCCGCCGCGAACTGAATGCCGACTTCCTGCTGACCCGCCACGAAAAACGGGGCGACCTGGACATTAGTGCGTCGGTTGGCGGTAATTACATGACGCAGCGGTATCTGGACAATTTTATGGGTGGGTCGCAGCTGACGGTGCCGGGCCTGTACCGGATCACCAACGTACCGGTTACTGCCTTGTCGGTCAATAACACAACGACCCGTAAGGCCATTTATAGCCTCTATGCCATGGCATCGGTGGGTTATAAGGATCAGGTTTATGTCGATCTGACGGCCCGCAATGACTGGTCGAGTACGCTGCCGGTGCATAAGCGGTCGTATTTTTATCCGTCTGTATCAGGCAGCTGGCTCCTGAATTATACGTTCAGACTGCCGTATTACGTCTCGTTACTGAAAGCGCGGGCGAGCTGGGCGCAGGTGGGCAACGACGCCGCCCCGTATCAGCTGGAGCAGGCGCTGGGCACCGGTTCGTGGGGAAGTCTGGTGACGACCAACGTGCCCGGAACGCTGTATAATGCGCAGCTGAAGCCGGAAATTGCCACGTCGGCTGAGGTTGGTGTTGACCTTAAACTATTTAAGGACCGGCTGCGGCTGGAGGCCACGTATTATCAGTCAGAGAACAAAAACCAGATTCTCAGTGTAACAACCCCCAATTCGTCGGGATATGCCAATAAGCTGATTAATGCCGGTTTGCTGGCAAGCCGCGGCTGGGAGGTGAATCTGGGGGCTACGCCGGTGCAGCAGAAAGACGGCTGGCAGGTCGATGTCAGCGTGAATTTCAGCCGTAACCGGACCTATATTAAGGCACTGGCGCCGGGCGTTGATTATTACCAGTTGTGGGACGACAATAACGGCGGTGCGTTTACCTATGTGGGAGAGGAAATCGGAAACCTCTATAGCCGTGGCTATGCGTACGTAACCGATCCGAAATCGCCCTATTACCGGTGGCCCATTCTGGACAACAACGGCGACTGGATTCCGGTGAACGACCGCAATGCGCGGGTCAAGGTCGGCAACTTTAATCCCCGGTTTATCATGGGCGGGCAACTGGCCATCCGGTACAAGCGCTTCAGCCTGAACGCAAGCTTTGACTGGCGCAGCGGGGGGAACTTTCAGTCGTATACCTACCGCTACTTCGAGTCCGACTGGCGGTCGGCGCGGCAACTGGATCTGCTGATTCCGGGTGGACGCTATACCTCCGATCAGCTGATAGCGTTGCTGAAATCGGATCCGGCGAAATACATTATCCCGCAAAACGGCAACTTTCCGCGGGTCGGGGGGCATACAAAAGAAACCGGCGGCATGCCGATGGATTCGGACGGCGACGGGATTCCGGAGTATGACGGGGCATTTGCACCGGGAGTTATCCAGAATCCTGACGGGACATACCGCGAAAATCTGGGAGGACCGGGGACGAAAGTTTACCCGATTACGGATACCTACCCGTGGGGCTACAACCAGCAAATTACCTTTGATGCGTCGTTTGTAAAGCTCCGTGAAATTTCGTTCGGTATCGACCTGCCGCAGCGGTGGGGTTTCCGGAACGTGAACCTGTCGGTGTATAGCCGGAATATCATGCTGTGGACAGCGGCTAAAGTTGGTATCGATCCGGAACGGGCCTTTCTGGCCGACAACAGTAAATTCCGGCAGGGGGTAGAGTTGCAGAACGTACTGCCGTGGACAATCCCGGTGGGTTTTAAAGTTGGTTTTTCACTATAATCAATGTGGTCATGAACAGACGCTTTGCCGCAAAATGGCTGATTGTACTGACGCTGTTACTCATCATGAGTAGCTGTGGTGACCAATTGTCTAAAATCAACGAAAACCCGAATGTGGTCAGTCCATCAACGGCCAACCCGAACCTGATGCTGCCGACCATTGCTACGGGACTGGCCATGAACTACGTTACGCTGGGGTATGGCGACATTGCCGGTGTGGTGCAGCATACGCAGAAAGACGGCTGGTTCAGCGACCATAATCACTACGACTGGAGCCCGAAAGACTGGAGCCCGTACTATGACCTGCTCCGGAATAACAACTTTCTGCTGCAGCGGTCAAAAGAGCTGGGCTATACGTTTCATCAGGGAGTTGCCCTGACGCTGAAAGCATTTACGTTCGGGCTGATTACGGACCTGTGGGGCGATGCTCCTTATACCGATGCGCTGAAGGGGGCACTCTCGACTGACTTGCTGCTGCCGGTGTTTGATAAACAACAGACGATTTACGCCGGCATTATCGACGACCTGAAACAAGCCTCGGCCTTGTTTGCCGCCGGAAGGTCAACCGGCTACCTCACCGGCTACGACGTTTATTACAACGGCGATAACACGAAATGGCAGAAACTGGCCAACTCGCTGCTGCTACGGTATTACATGCGGATTTCGGCAAAACTGCCGCAGGTAGCCAGAGCCGGTATTGAAAGCATCTATCAGTCGGGTATATATATGAAGGATGCGACAGACGATGCGACGATGGACTACATCGGGTCAACGGCGGCTAATTCGTGGCCGGCAGCGGTAGCCTTTGATACCGACCCCTCGGAATTCCGCCGCCGGAAACCATGCCGGACCTTGCTGGATAAACTAACGGCGTATAGGGATCCCCGTTTGAAAATCTGGTTTGCCCCGGTCTATGTCCGCTGGGTCGCTGACTCAACCTTGCCGCAGCCTGCAGACCCGTATATCCGCAAGAACGGCGTGGTGCAGCCGGGCGTTGCGGCGATGACCGATGCAAAGTTTCTGGCAGAGGTAAAAGCCGGCGCAACATTCACCCGCCGGTTTAACCCGAAAACGTTTAAAGTGGCCCTGGACACCAGCACCTATGTGGGGTTGCCGCCCGGCCTCATCGACCCGAGTGCCTATAACTATAACCCGACAACGGGGCAGGTGGTGCAGAATCAGCACGTATCACAGCTGGCGGAGGTGTACCGGAACAGCAACGGCGGGATTCTGAAAGCCCGGCTTTGTTCGTCGGCGGAGGTGTCGTTTATTCTGGCCGAAGCCGCTCTGAAGGGCTGGGCCGTGGGAAGTGCGGAGGAACATTACCGGCAGGGAATCCGTAACTCGCTGGCAGCGTGGGGTGTCGACGGTGGGTTTGCGACGTACATGCAGCAGCCGGGTATACGGTTTACCAATACGCTCGAACAGGTAATGACCCAGAAATGGATTGCCGGCTGGACAGCCGCGACCGAAGCCTGGTTCGATTACCGCCGGACGGGTTTTCCGGCGCTGAAAGCCGGCCCCGCCGCCGCCGAGAATGTACTGCCGGTACGGTTTATTTACGGAGACAACGAAACAAACTATAATTACGCAAATGCAATGAATGCCCTGCAAACCCTGGAAGAAAACAGCCATACCAGGGTGCGGGGAAAAAACAGCCAGTGGTCGAAACCCTGGCTGATTCAAGGTACGAGTCTACCGTGGTAATGCCTCAGTAACGAAATCAGTCAGACTGGTGCGCCATGCCGGTCTGATGGTGTCCTGTATACTTACTTAACGTAAAGTATGTTCATTCCTAAACTTTAAAGTACACGTATGGAGTGTAAGTTTACCGCCCAGCAAAAGCAAATCGGGGTATTGGTGGTTGCCCTGCTGACCGGTGTCATTACCATTGACCCGGTCATAGCCGCCACAAACAAAGCGCATCCGGACGTACCGGTTCATGCGGCTGTTGCCCGGAAAATTACGGGGAAAGTAACGACCGGTGCCGACAATACGCCCATGCCCGGTGTCAATGTAGTCATCAAAGGTACCCAGACCGGTACCACTACGGATGGAAACGGGCGGTTCTCGCTCGACATTACGGCCGACAACACGGTCCTGATCTTCTCCTACATTGGCTACAAAACGGAGGAGGTTGTGGTAGGCAACCGCACGGTGATTGACCTGACCATGACCGAAAGCGCCGAAACGTTACAGGAGGCCGTCGTTACGGCCCTCGGCATTAAGCGCGATGAGCGGTCGCTGGGTTATTCCGTGGGTAAGGTTGACGGTAAGGAATTTTCGCGCGTTGTGCAGGAAAACGTCCTGAATGGCATGGCCGGTAAAGTAGCCGGTGTGCAGATCAGTCAGACGGGCGGAACCGGTTCGTCGGTGAGCATGGTCATTCGCGGCGCGACCTCGCTGAGCAGCGACAACCAGCCCCTGTTTGTGATCGACGGCGTACCGATTGCCAACACCCTGAACAACATCAGCCAGGTGGGGAACGATAACCGCGCCGACTTCGGCAACGCCATTTCGAACCTCAATCCCGACGATATTGAAAACGTATCGATTCTGAAAGGCCCGAGCGCCGCCGCTCTCTACGGCTCGCGGGCTGGTAACGGGGTGGTGCTGATCACGACCAAAAGCGGATCAAAAGCCAAAAAGCCTACGGTCACCATTACCTCAAGCACCGTCTTCGACCAGCCGTACCGGTTCCTGAAATGGCAGACCAAATTTGGTCCCGGCCAGTTTTCGGGTATCCCGCCGGCCGTCAGCGGTACCCAGCTCTCAAACCCGTTTGGCAAGCTGATCGACGAGACGGTCGGCGCCACGTACGGAGCCGAACTGGATAAAGGATATTCGGAAGTGCAGTGGAACAGCCCGCTCGATGCCAACGGCAAACCAGTGGCGATGCCGCTTGTTTCGCACAAGGACAACGTGAAGAACTTTGTGCAGACCGGCGTCACGACCACCAACGGGGTATCGGTGGCCAACAATACTGACCTGTTTACCTACCGGCTGTCGTATTCGAACATGCGGAATAAAGGGATTATCCCGAACTCCGATCTGTTCCGGAACACGTTTAACGTAAATGCCAGTTTCAAGGCCAGCAACAAGCTCCGGC
Organism: uncultured Arsenicibacter sp.; assembly: GCF_945952095.1. Lineage (GTDB taxonomy): Bacteria > Bacteroidota > Bacteroidia > Cytophagales > Spirosomataceae > Arsenicibacter. The sequence goes on from NZ_CAMFHL010000158.1 coordinate 16,939, forward strand.
TGAGTACGAATC
>NZ_CAMFHL010000159.1 GCF_945952095.1 uncultured Arsenicibacter sp.
CGGCTCAGCCGGTCGTTGATGGCGCGGCCAAGACCGTCGTCGGGCAACACCTCGGCATAAATCATTTCGATGTTGAGCCCGTCCAGCTCGCGCAGGTACGCAAACAGGTTTTTAGCCGCTTCGGCCATCGAGCCGGACGGCGACAGAATCCGCTGATTTTCGGGTAGAATGCCCGGCAACGGCTGCTTAAACGCCAGCGCTCCGACATCGCGGAGACCCTCCAGCGACAACCGGGAACCATCACTGGCGTAGTGCGTCGGCAATAAAATCAGGGGTTTACGCGGGGCGTAGTGACTGCTCAGCATCCCCGGCGCTTTCGGATTCGATGATGAATGACTCCGTACGACCGCCTTACCGACGACGTTTTCAATCTGTTCGACAGACATTCCGCCCAGCCGATAAATCACCGGTTCATCCTCCTCAAACCCCACAATCGTCGACTCCAGCCCAATACCACAGGCGCCTCCGTCAAGAATGTACGGAATCTGGTCGCCCAACTGATCGGCAACGTGCTGAGCAGTCGTCGGGCTGATATAGCCGAACGGGTTGGCGCTTGGCGCGGCCAGCGGGAAATCCAGTTTTTCCAGCAAACGCAAAGTCAGCGGATGGTTCGGCATCCGCACTCCCACCGTCGGCAGGCCCGACGTAACGAGGTCCGGGATAATTTTCTTTTTGGGCAATAAGATGGTGAGCGGTCCCGGCCAGAAGGCTTCTGCCAGGCGGCGGGCCGGCTCCGGAATCGTGTCAACGTATGCAGACAGTTGCTCAAGCGACGCAACGTGAATAATCAGGGGATCAAACGCAGGACGTTTTTTTACCTCAAAGATGGAGAGAACGGCATCTTCATGTAAGGCATTGCCAGCCAGACCGTATACCGTCTCAGTTGGTATTGCAACTACCTCTCCTTTTTCCAGCAGCTCCTTAGCGAGCTCAATATCAGTACCAATTCGGGCCATGGCGCAAAGATACGCACCGCAGCCGTCTCCGCGTATGATTCCGGCGATATGCCCGCGCAATTCTGTATGATTGATTTTCTTACCGAGCTACCCATACCGCCAGTAATGCCAGTATGGCCGGTAGTGCCTGAACGAAAAAGATGGATTTCTGCGCCGTTAATGCCCCGTATACACCAGCGACAATCACACAGCCCAGAAAAAAGTACGCGACATTCACCGACCAGACCGGATCGCTGATGAGTAGCGACCAGATCAGACCGGCCGACAGAAAACCGTTATATAATCCCTGATTGGCTGCCAGTGCCTTAGTGGGTTCAAACAGGTGTTTGGGCAGTGAACGAAACGTCTTCGGCCCGCGCGTGGTCCAGGCAAACATTTCGAGCCACAGAATATAGAGGTGTTCAACGGCAACTAACCCGACAAGGATTTTTGCGAGGTACAGCATACAGATAAGCGTTAAAGGTTGGCTGCAAGTTACACCTTTCCTGCAACCAACCAACTTGCTTCAGGCTCTGATTAATTGCCAGATGGCACGGGCTGCTTTCCGGCCGGTTTCGGCCCCGCCATTCATATAGCCCTGGTAATCGGCGCTGCAATGCTCACCGGCAAAAAACAGCTGACCGGCAGGTTCCGTTTCGGCCCCGCCAATGCTGGTCCACTGACCGGTTTTGTAGCAGGCATAGCTGCCGAGCGTGTACGGATGAGTCGGCCAGTGGAACCGTTCCACATTGCCGTTGTAGCGCTGTGAGGCGCCGGGAAAAATCTGGTTCAGCAACGGCAGGTACTGCATCACTTTCGCCTGTTCGGAACCGGTACCCAGCTGGACACCGCGTGAACCACCCAGATATACCGTATACCCACCGTTCGGACCGCCCTGTAACTGGCTGTTGTCCCAACCGGATTGCAGGCCGTTATCCGAAAACACATACCCCGAATACCCCAGGCTACGCCACGGACGGCCCGAAAAGCCCATCATCAGCTTGGCGTTGGTACCATAGCCCAGCGTATTGATTGAATTCTTTTTCACTACCGGCAGTGATACATTGATATCTACCTGCCGGAGTTTGGTAAACGGCAAGGTTAGCAGCACAAAATCAGCGCGGACGGCCGGCGCATTGGCAAACCGCAGCTCAATTTTACTGCCCGACTGGTTGATGGCCTGTAGCGTGCGCCCCGTCTCAATCGAATCCTGATAGAGGTTTGTAAGGCGATCGGTAATTTGCTGGTTGCCCCCCGCAATTTTATACCGCTCGTCGCTGTCGCCGAATATATCAAACTTCCCGCCGCGTGTATCGGTTGAAATCAGAAACAGCAGGTTGATGCACGACTGCTGATCCGGTGCCAGTCCGTATTCCGTTTCGTAGGCGATTTCCAGCAGTTCCCGGATCAGGCCTCCGGCACCTATGCGCGATAAATAGGCCGAAATAGACAACTGGTCGAGCTGACGGGCAACCCCTGTTGTGGTGTAATCAATGGTATCGGGCAGGCTGTTAATGTCTGCTTCCATGCGCGGGGCAATGGTCCGGAAGGCGGCTACCACTTCGGCCAGCGAATACTGACGGCCGTTGAAATAGTAGGCGTCCTTGATCAGCGCCAGCTCAGACGGAGCCTGCGTATCGAGCAGGGTCAGTCTGAATTCCTGCGCCAGATTGAGCATATCCTGATGCCCGCTGTCAATAAACTCCCCGCCAAGTTCGGTTGTCAGGCCGGGAGCCATAACGTTTTTGGCAGTATATATCCGGCCACCCGCCCGGGTAGATGCCTCGTAGATGGTAAAGTTGGTAAATCCTTTTTTGGTAAAAGTATGCGCGGCCATCAATCCGGCTATACCCCCACCGACAATAGCTACACTGGGGGTATTGGTCCCGATCCGGCCGGCACCCGTCTGCGCAGGTGTTACCGGTTCAAGCGGTGTACGGCAGGCATTCAGCGCACTGATACCACCGGCCATCAACACCAGCTGACCCGACGAACGCAGAAACTGACGCCGGTTACGAACGTCTTTCAGCTGATCAATCAGCTCATCGGCCGGAGCGGTATGGGGTTTATTTGCAGCAAGGGCCAAACGCCAGGCTTGCCGTAAAAAGAGCATTAAGGGGGTTTTAGAGGTAGGCATAAGGTTACAGATTTAGACAAACCAAATCTAAAGCAATTGTTTAAATTAACATAGTCGTATTTATAGTATCCTGATTATTTTATTTTTACACTATTTTTTATTCTTTTTCCCGGTAATAAATCAACAGAATTTTTAGCGCTCCGGACGGGTATTTTCAATAGTCTTTTTCATCCTTTCTTACGTAACCGTTAAAAAGCGTATAATTTTTGCTTTATAGATAGTATAAGCTATGTTCGCAACGTTTTTTCGATGTGCGTACACTTATTGGTTCTATCCAACAAGCTGATAATTCGTTTACTCAAACCTTTCATTAATGAATACGTTCCAGATCAAAGAAGCGCCCACGGTATACGATGTTGCCATCGTAGGGTCGGGTGCCGGTGGCGGTATGGCCGCTTACCAGCTCACCAAAGCGGGCGCTAAAGTAGTTTTGCTGGAAGCAGGCGGTTATTTCGACCCTGCTGACCCTAAGTATATTACCCAGCTGAAGTGGCCGTATGAATCGCCGCGGCGCGGTGCGGGCACCACACGGCCGTTCGGTGATTTCGATGCTGCCTGGGGGGGCTGGGATATTGACGGCGAACCATACACCGCAGCAAAAGGTACCGAATTCTTCTGGTTCCGGTCACGGATGCTGGGTGGCCGGACCAACCACTGGGGCCGTATTTCGCTCCGTTTCGGGCCCGACGATTTTAAGCGCCGCAGCCTGACGGGTGTTGGTGAAGACTGGCCGATCAGCTACGAAGACATCAGCCCGTACTACGATGCGGTTGACAAACTTGTTGGTATTTTCGGTTCCAAAGAAGGGATCCGCAACGAACCGGACGGCTTCTTCCTGCCGCCTCCGAAGCCGCGTCTGCACGAGCTGATGCTCAAGAAAGCCGCCACCAGCATTGGTATTCCGGTAATTCCGTCGCGTCTGTCGATCCTGACAAAGCCGATCAACAAAGACCGTGGCCAGTGTTTCTACTGCGCCCAGTGCGGCCGTGCCTGCCAGGCATATGCCGACTTCTCATCATCGTCGGTATTGTGTATTCCTGCGATGAAAACCGGCAACCTGTCGCTGATTAACCATGCGATGGTACGCGAAGTACTGACCGACCCGAACACCGGCCTGGCAACGGGTGTCAGCTATGTGGATACCATCTCGATGCAGGAAAAAACAGTACGCGCGAAAACCGTGATGTTGGCAGCCAGTACGTGCGAAACGGCCCGTCTGCTCCTGAACTCAAAATCATCACGCTTCCCGAACGGGCTTGCCAACAGCAGCGGCGTAATCGGAAAATACCTGAATGACTCAACCGGTGCGTCACGCTCGGCCTTCATTCCGGCCCTGATGGACCGTAAGCGCTACAACGAAGACGGTGTGGGCGGTATGCACGTCTTTACGCCATGGTGGCTCGACAATAAGAAACTGGACTTCCCGCGCGGTTACCACATCGAGTACGGTGGAGGTATGGGTATGCCGGGCTACGGTTTCGGTGGTGGCATCGAAGGCCTGAACGGTCGTATTCCGGGTCGTAACGGCCAGAAAAAATCGGCTGGTGGCTACGGTGCCGGTCTGAAAGACGACTACCGCCGTTTCTACGGTGCCTACATCGGTATGGCCGGTCGCGGTGAGCCTGTCCCGCTCGAAAGCAACTATTGCGAAATCGACCCGAACAACGTCGATAAATACGGTATCCCGACGCTGCGCTTTAACTACAAGTGGTCTGACTACGAAGTGAAGCAGGCGAAACACATGCAGGATACCTTTGAAGAGATTATCCATGCGCTGGGTGGTATTGCCCTTGGCTCGAAACCAGGTCCGGAAAGCAACCACGGCTATGGCCTCGAAGCACCGGGTAAGATCATCCACGAGGTTGGTACCGTACGGATGGGTAACGATCCGAAAACATCAGCCCTGAACAAGTACCAGCAGACGCACGATGTGAAAAACCTGTTTGTGGTTGACGCCGCTGCCTTCCCGTCGCAGGGTGACAAAAACGTTACCTGGACGATTCTGGCCTCGTCATGGCGGACATCGGATTACCTGTTTGATCAAGTGAAAAAGAAAAACCTGTAAGCAGCATGAAACGCAGAGACACCCTTAAAGCAATATCCCTGGCGGGTTTTGGCCTGGCGGTCGAACCCGTAGAAGCCGCTGTTCCCGCGCCACCGGAGAAAAAAACCGTGGTGCCGGGTGGCCGTCAGCCGTTCGAAGCCGAGCGCGACACGAAACTGAAGGCTGAGAAGTTTTTCACGCCGCACGAATTACAGACCGTAACCGTGCTGTGCGACATCATTATTCCGGCCGATGAGCGTTCGGGCAGTGCCTCACAGGCAGGCGTACCGGCGTTCATCGAGTTTATGATGAAGGATCAGCCCCGCAACCAGACGCCGATGCGCGGTGGTATCCGGTGGCTGGACAACAAGTGCGTGGCTATGTTCGGCAAGCAGTTTGCCCAGTGCACAAAAGCGCAGCAGATTCAGATCATTGATAAAATCGCGTATCCGGAACAGGCATCAAAGGACATGACGCAGGGCGTTTCGTTCTTCAACATGATGCGCAACTTCACGGCTGCCGGTTTCTTCACCAGTCAGATGGGTATTAAAGACCTCGGCTACGTCGGCAACACGCCGAACGACTGGCAGGGTGTTCCCGATGACGTTCTGAAACAATACGGCCTGAGCTACTAAATTTAAAAGAGTGAACGAGTGAGAGAGTGAAAGAGCGGCACCATCCGGTTGCTTACCGCTTTTTCACTCTTTCTCTTTTTAGAGCGTGGCAGCTATTCCACTCGTCAAAACGCCATGTGCCCTACTGTTGCCGCACGCTTTCGCTCTTTACCTCTTTCGCTCTTTCACTCTTTAAATCCTATCTTTGCTGTAACTGCTAAATTCTTCTATGAACCAACCCTCGTTTTTTCAGCGTATCCGCCCGCATCTGATCGTGGTGCTGGGCTTTTTGCTATTGACCTCCATTTACTTTTTACCGGCATGGCAGGGTAAAGAACTACAGATGAACGATGTCCGGCAAGGTAGTGCGGCAACTATGGAGCTGCGCAATTTTAAAGCCCAGACCGGAGAATTCCCCCTGTGGACCGATGCCGTTTTCAGCGGTATGCCCGCATACATGCTTGCCTTTGATTATCCGAACACATTTGTCGGCAATACAGTCAGTGCGGTATTAAGCGTGTTACCCAGCTCGGTAGCGCTTATTTTCGTCTGTATGCTGGTCACCTATATTCTGCTTCAGGTAATGGGCATCAACCGCTGGGCGTCTGCTCTGGGCGGGGCGGCCTATGCCATGGGCTCCTATATCTTCATCAGCCTTGACGCCGGCCACGTCTCGAAAGTAATGGCCCTGGCCTACGCGCCTGGTATTCTGGCCGGTATCATACTTACCATGCGCGGCAAATACGTTGTCGGCGGTGCGCTGACAGCCTTGTTTATGTGTCTGGAGATTGGGGCAAACCACGTTCAGATTACGTATTACCTCTTCATGACCATCGGCATTTACGTGCTGCTCGAAGGCATTCACCTGATCCGCAGCGGTAACGGTAAGCAGCTTGGCATTGCTCTGGCCGTCTTGCTGGTGGCGGGTGGCATCGGTGCCGGCAGCTTCAGCAAACGTCTGCTGGTGCTGAATCAATACTCTAAAGAATCGATCCGGGGCGGTACGGAATTAACCGCTAAAACAACCGCGCAGGGCAAACCGGGGCAGGCAACCGCTAAAGCCGCCCCGCAGAATGGCCTCGACGAAAGCTATGCCTTTTCCTACAGCTACGAACTGCCGGAAATCCTGACGCTCCTGATTCCGAACGTGTATGGCGGTGCGTCGAACGGCGGGCTTGATCAATCGTCGGCGTTCTACAATGCCATGGTCAACCGGGGCGTCGATCCCTCGGCGGCCAAACAGTTTGCCGAACTGGGGGCACCGGTGTATTGGGGCGATATGCCGATCAACGGCGGACCGGCCTATGCCGGTGCGGTGCTGGTTTTTCTGTTTATACTGGGCATGGTCTTCTCCGAAAACCGCATCAAATGGTACCTGCTCGCCTCAACGGTATTAATGCTTATTATTGCCTGCGGCAAGAACCTGCTGTTTATCAACGGATTGTTCTTCGACCTGCTGCCTTATTTCAATAAGTTCCGGGCCGTAACGATGGCGCTCAACCTGGTTCAGCTGTTTATTGCCGCCGGAGCTGCCCTTGGCATACAGGCGCTGGTTGATCAGAAGCCAACGTTCGCACAACTGCGTAAACCATTAATGATCAGCTTTATTGCCACCGGCGGTCTGGCGTTGATTCTGGCAGTATTGGGTGGTACATTCTTTTCGTTCCGCAAGGCTACCGATCAGGCGTTTCTGGAGCAGTATTTCGGACAGGCAGCCGGTGAGTTTATTAACGCGCTGGCGCAGGACCGGCTCAGCGTGCTGCGCAGCGATGCGTTCCGCTCGTTTATTTTTATTGCCCTGGCGGCCGGTGCGCTGTTCCTGTTTGCGACCAATAAACTGAAACCGGTTATTTTCTATCCGGTCATTCTGGCGCTGGCCATCATCGACCTGTTTGCCGTGGATAAACGCTATCTGAACAATCAGGACTTTATTTCGAAATCAGACGTTAACGTTCAGTTTGAGCCGACACCTGCCGATCAGCAGATTTTACAGGATAAGTCGCTGAACTACCGTGTCTGGGAGCAGGCCGGCGATTTTATGAGCAGCAACCGGGTATCGTACTTCCACAAATCAATCGGCGGGTATCACGCGGCTAAGCTGCACCGTTATCAGGACCTGATTGAATATGTGTTCCCGAAAAACACGCTGGCCGTCCTGAACATGCTGAATGCCAAATACATCATCCAGCAAAGCATGGATTCGACCGGTCAGGGTGGTGCACCGGTTGCGCAGTTGAACCCCGATGCACTGGGCAATGCGTGGTTTGTTAAATCGGTACAGCAGGTTGCCAATGCCGACGACGAAATCGCGGCCATTCAGACCTTCAACCCACGCGCAACAGCCATTGTCGATAAGCGTTTTGCCAGCCAGCTGACGGGCTTACCGGCCTCGCTCGACACAACCGGTACAATTCAGCTGACGAAATATATTCCGGATAACCTGACTTACGAAAGCAACGCCACAGGCGAGCGTTTTGCCGTATTCTCGGAAATTTACTACCGTGGCGACAGCGACTGGAAGGTAACGATTGATGGCAAGGAAGTGCCACATGTCCGGGCCGATTACACGCTGCGGGCCATGCGGATTCCGGCCGGCAAGCACACGATCAACTTCCATTTCGATCCGCCGGTTGTGCGCCTTGGCGACACCCTGGATCTGGTCATCAATGCCGTATTGATTCTGTTCCTGGGCTTCGCCGCCTTCGTTGGCTTTAAACAACCCTAACCGGTGATCTGTACGGGCGACCACGTGGGGTCGCCCTAAATGCATTTTCAGGGCAGCCATATCCTAATCAGGGCGACCACGTGGGGTCGCCCCTACGGGTTAATCGCCTGAAGGTTTGACCGGGCTTCGGCGTAATCCGGTTTAAGGGCGATGGCTTTGCGGATATCGGCGATGGCCCCCGGGCGGTCACCGGTATTGAAGCGGCAGACCCCACGGTTATGCCAGGCGGTGGCATCAGCCGGTTTGGACTGAATCACTGTGTTATACTCGGCAATTGACTCCGGATACCGTTTGGCAAGCAGTAGCGCATAGGCTCGGTTTGGCCGGATCAGGGTATCATTGGCCGGATCAAGCTGCATCGCTTTATCAAAATTCTGTACCGCCTCATCCGGACGCGCCCGCATGATGGTAATGCCCCGGTTGTAGAACAAATCACTGCGGCTCCCGTTCATGCTGATGGCCTTGTCGAACATCGGAATGGCCTTATCCAGCTCTCCTTTCAGGCCATAGGCATTGCCTAGCCCCTCGTACACATGGAAGCGCTCGGTACCGTCGGCCAAAGCGGCCGAGAAGTGTTCAATTGCCTTGTCGAGCTCGTTCCGTTTGCCGTAATAATCCCCCAGTCCTTCGTGAATCTGATCACAGGCCGGATATTCGGTCAGCGCGTGGTTCCAGAGTGTTTCGGTATCGTGCCAGACCGCAGCCTGTTTGGTGGTCAGGTAAAAAAAGACCACCGCAAAGACACCGGCCACCAGCCTGAACTGCGTTTGTCCTGACGGATTCGCCGGCAGTATATCGGACAGAAACGCGATACTACCAAACAGCAGGCCAAAGTAGGGCAGGTAACTATACCGGTCAGCCATCATCGCCGTGCCGACGGTCATAAATTGCAGGACCAGTATGATCGTTGCCAGAAAAAAGCCAAGGCTGAATACCAGCAACCGCTTTTGGGTCATCAGGCCCCAGACGAGTAGCCCGAGTGCCGCCGCAAATACGACCGGACCAACCCAGTAAATCCCCGCCACCGGCACAAACGCAACGCGGTCGGGATACGGATAAAAGGCCGACAAGCCAACCGGCACAACCAGTTTGATCAGGTACATTACAAAGCCGTAGCTGCCGTATATGAGCCAGCGCCACGAAAACGGCAACGCACTTACCGCACTTTTCTGTTCCAGTATCTGTAGCATACCGTAGAAATCGCCACCCTTCTGCACATTGACCGCGATCCAGCCAAAAAGCAGTGACAGCAGGAAAAACGGGGCTTTTTCGGCAAGAGCAGCCGGCGAAAAGGCCCTGCGCGGACCGCTTCCCTCCTGCCAGTAATCAATCAGGATCAGCACCAGCGGCAGCACCACCGCCATTGCCTTCGACAGGCAGGCGAGCACAAACAGGCCAAGGGTTATCCAAAGCCACAGCCGCACATTTTCGCGCCGGTAACGCAGATAGGTCAGGCAGGCCAACAGGAAAAATAACGTATACAAGACGTCCTTCCGCTCCGACACCCAGATAACCGACTCAACGTGCATCGGGTGTACGCCCCAGATCAGGGCCGTAAAAAAGGCGACCCACGGCGTTGCGGCCAGCTTCGGCAGTGGCCCGGTCTGTAGCAGGCGTTGTGCAAAACGATAAATCAGCAGCGTATTACCAAGGTGAATCAGTACGTTTGTGATGATAAACGACGTAGCCGACGGCCCGAACAGCTTATAGTTCAGGGCCAGACTGACCACCGTAAGCGGATGGTAGTTCAGCGCAACAACGGCTTTCCAGAGGCTGCCCCAGCCATAGACGTCCGGATACAGGAACAGCGGGTTCTCGACCACATATTCCATGTCGTCCCAATCGACAAAGTCATTTTTAAAGCCAAAAGAGAACGCCGCCAGCACGGCGACGGCCAGCACCCCCATCAATACTAAGCCGCTGTTAGCGGCGTTTTCGGGCGATGGCGCAGGAGAAGATACGTTAACGGAGGCGGGTTGTGTTCGTTTTTCTGGTTGAACGGCTGTTTTCGACGGCTTACGCTGGGCCATAGTACGGAATTGTAAAGTTAGGTACGAGCTAATTTACAATTTCCGTACCGAAACCTGCAACCAACGGCTAAAACATATACCGGATGTCGGAACTGCGCGTCGGATAAGCCATGATGGTCTTTTCAAGCTGGCCGGCCGGTATCCCGAACTTCATGGCCATGGCAAACAGATTTATTACTTCTTCACTGTGGTCGCCCAGCAGGTGAGCCCCCAGCAGCAGGCCCGTTTCCTTCTCGACAATGGTTTTATAGCCGGATATGCCTTCGTTAATGCGTTTGGAACTATACCAGTCACCGGTTTCGGCGTATGTAACGGTAATCGTTTTGCCGGTTTCGCGCGCCTTCTCCTCTGTCATACCCACCGACGCCAGCGGCGGAAGGGCAAAAACGACCGACGGTACGGCTGCGTTATCAAAGGTCTCCACATTATTTTCCAGAATGTTTCTGGCTACCAACCGGCCTTCATAACCGGCCAGTGGCGTCAGTGGCAGGCCTTTTTCGGCCACATCCCCGCAGGCATACACCGCCGGATTGCCCGGGCATTGCAGGTACTCGTTTACCTTGATGCCTTTCTTTCCGGTTTCGACACCCGCCCGCTCCAGGTTCAGGTCTCCTACAGCTGGAGCACGCCCCGCCGCATGTACGACAAGGGCCGTTTGCACCGATGCTGTCTCGTCTCCTTTCCGGTAGCTCACCCGAAACCCCTCGCCTGGCGCTGACACTTCCGTAACCGACGCTTCCAGGATTACCCGTATACCGGCCGCTTCGGTGGCTTTTACCAGCAAGGCAACCAGATCGGCATCGAAGCCTTCGAGGGGCCGCCTGCCACGGTGCAGAATCGTTACGTCAGCACCGGCGCGGGCGGCAATGTGGGCAAACTCAAAGGCAATGTAGCCGCCACCGACCATGACAATAGACTCCGGCAGCGTTTCCAAAGCCAGAAATCCGGTGCTGTCGATCAGCAGTTCCTCGCCGGGAATATCAAGTTTTACCGGTTTCGCCCCGTTGGCCAGTACAATATGGTCAGCCGTCAGCGTCTCCTCCGCAACCTGAATGGTTTGGTTGTCAGTAAACGAAGCCGTACCATGAAACATGGCAATACCGGCATCCGCAAATTTCTGCTCCGTATTGACCGGAATCTGGTCCGTGAAGGTTTTTTTGAACGCCATCAACGCCTGCCAGTCCACTTTGGGCTGGTTAATGATGCCTTTGTCAGCCATATGTTGCGCCCGGGCGACAATCTCCGCTGCACCGACCAGTATTTTCTTGGGGTCACAGCCGCGCTGCGAGCAGGTACCGCCAAACGGCATATCGTCGATAATGGCAACGGTTTTACCCGTTTCCGACAAGGCAGTAGCAACGGTTGAGCCTGCCGAACCGGTACCAATTACAATGGCGTCAAAGTGTTTCATAGTATGGACAAATTACTATTTTTTGAAAATAAAAAAGACGGCAATGACCAGAAAAACAAAGCCAATGAGGTGATTCCAGGCCAGCTTATCAGACTTGAACAGGTAGACCGTCATCAGCGTAAATACCGTCAGCGAGACAACCTCCTGAATAACCTTCAGCTGAAACAGGGAAAACGGCCCGCCGGTCTCGTCGGAGCCAATCCGGTTGGCCGGCACCTGAAACACGTATTCGAAAAAGGCCAGCCCCCAGCTCAGGGCAATTACGCCAAAAAGGGACAGTTTGGCCAGTTGCGGCCATTGTTTTACCTGCAGGTGGCCATACCAGGCCAGTGTCATAAATGTATTCGAAATAATCAGCAGCAGTACGCAGTAAAAGCCTTTCATAAGTAGCGATTAGTAAAGGGGCAATAAAAAAGCCTGTACCTAAACCCACCGGCAACGCGGTTAGTTAAGATACAGGCCAATGTAGGTATTATTTCTTAGGCAACGGCGCCATACAGCTCTTCCCGCTGCGCTTTTACGCGGCTGTCCGAGATGTAATCGTCGTATGTCATGAGCTTGTCAATGGTACCTGCCGGCGTGATTTCAATAATCCGGTTGGCAATCGTCTGAACGAACTGGTGGTCATGCGACGTAAAGAGTACAGGCCCTTTAAAGTCGATCAGACCACGGTTTTCCGCTTCGATTGATTCGAGGTCAAGGTGGTTAATCGGATCATCCAGCACCAGTACGTTGGCTCCCGACAACATCATACGCGACAGCATACACCGTACTTTTTCTCCTCCCGACAGTACCGTCGCTTTCTTCAGCGATTCTTCGCCCGAGAACAGCATCCGGCCCAGGAAGCCACGGATAAAGCTTTCGTCTTTTTCGACCGAGAACTGACGCAGCCAGTCAACCAGGTTCTGATCCGCCTGGAAGTACTTGTCGCGGCCGTTATCGTTCGGGAAGTAAGCCATTGTAATGGTAACTCCCCAGCGGAACGTGCCCGAATCCGGCTTGCGTTCGCCCGACAGAATGTCAAACAACGCTGTAACGGCCAGACCGTCACGGCTGTAGAAGAATACCTTATCGTTCCGGTTGATGGTAAACGACAGGTTTTCGAACAGCTTCGTGCCGTCTTCGGCGGTATAGGTCAGGTTTTCAACGGTCAGGATCTGGTCACCTACTTCGCGCTCCGGCTTGAAGTTGATGTACGGATACTTCCGTGATGACGGCTGAATATCGTCGATAGTCAGTTTTTCCAGCAGTTTCGCGCGGCTGGTTGCCTGCTTTGATTTTGAGGCGTTGGCCGAGAAACGGCGGATAAACTCCTCGAGTTCTTTCCGTTTGTCTTCTACCTTTTTATTCTGATCCTGGCGTTGTTTCAGGGCCAGCTGGCTCGATTCATACCAGAACGTATAATTACCCGAATACATCTTCACCTTGCTGAAGTCGATGTCGACGATGTGCGTACACACCTGATCCAGGAAGTGACGGTCGTGGGATACCACAATCACCGTGTTCTGGAAATTGCCAAGGAAGTTTTCCAGCCAGATCGACGATTCAACGTCAAGGTTGTTGGTCGGTTCGTCAAGCAGCAGGATGTCAGGGTTACCAAACAGCGCCTGTGCCAGCAGGACCCGTACTTTTTCCGACCCGTTCAGGTCAGCCATCTGGGTATAGTGCAGGTCTTCGCGGATACCCAGACCTGACAACAGCGTGGCAGCATCCGACTCGGCATCCCAGCCATTCATTTCGGCAAACTCAGCCTCCAGTTCAGCGGCCCGCTCACCATCGGCGTCCGTGAAATCGGTTTTTGCATACAGCACATCCTTCTCCTGCATGATGTCATACAGCCGCTGGTTACCCATGATGACCGTTTGCAGGACAGGGAATTCGTCGTAGGCAAACTGATTCTGTTTCAGTACCGACATCCGTTCGCCGGCGCCGATCGACACTGAACCGGTTTGCGCTTCTATTTCGCCGGATAAAATTTTAAGAAACGTTGACTTACCGGCACCGTTGGCCCCAATCACGCCATAACAGTTACCGGGAGTGAATTTAATGTTGACATCGTCAAACAGCACCCGCTTTCCGTAGCGGAGCGAGACGTTGGATACAGTTACCATTCAGTAATACCGGCAATCCGGTTGTATTTCGTTGATAAATAATGCACAAAGGTACGGAATTTTATGCGGATTCGGGAGCGCTGTCTGAACAGGACGTTTTTTTTGACGCGTCATTTCTGACAGGATTACAGGATGTACAGAATGCCGTCAGTGGCGACACGACTCAACGGGGGAGCCTTACGCTCGTGTCGCCTCTGCTGTTCGTAAGAAACCGGCAGCCGGCCAGCCCACCCGCATCAGAAGCGGCCGGCATCAGGACAATCAAGCAGCCGGTTTAGACCGTCTGTTCGGCTAAATTCCCTAACTTTACGGCCCACACCGATTACACTGCTGGACGAATTGTGCTTATGAAATCTTTGTGTACACTTTGTTGGCTCGTTTTGCTGTCAGTTTCCGTACTGACCTGCCGGGTCAAACAATACCCCCCTGAATTAACCGCCGTAACGCCAAAAGCCGCTACCATCGGGCAGGACATTATCCTGACCGGTTTTCAGTTCGGCAATGATCCGAATGTTACGTTCGGACAAAGCGGGACGTTTGTGGCAGCTTCCATAAAAAGTACTACCGACCAGGCCATGACCGTCACCGTCCCCCGGATGAAGACGGGCCCTACGCAGATCCAGGTCATCAATCAGGAAGGCACCTCTGATCCCGTGGCGTTTACCGTCCTGCAACCTATGCCAGTCCTGACGCTCGTTACGCCGGTTAACGGCTTACCTGGCGCTTCCATAATCATTACCGGCGATTTTCTGGATAACCTGAAAATAGTCCGTTTCGGCGTAATTCCGGCTACTCAGCCAGCCGTCATCAACCCACAATCCGTTTCGGTAACAATTCCGGCCAACGCACAACCCGGACTCCAGAAACTGTATCTGGAAACAGAAGGCGGTTCGGTAACGGCCGACTTCATTGTTGCCGGTACACCGGAAATCGCGTCTTTTTCGCCCAAACGCCCCCGCATCGGGCAGGAAATCGTGATTCAGGGCAAAAATCTGGCCAACGGGGTCGTTAAGATAAACGGTGTTACAACCACCCAGACGCAGGCAGGCGACACGGAAATCCGTACGGTGGTACCGGCCAATGCTTCATCGGGCAAACTTACCGTGACTACCTTTGACCGGCTGGTCGCGACCAGTGCCGACAGTATCATACTGGCGTATCCACCGATTGTAGATGCAACCGGCCTCAGCATTACCGAAGGCATTCAGGGGGATAAACTGCTCATTACCGGCCGGAATCTGCGCGATGTCGCCGAGGTGAAAATCGGCAGTACCACTGCTACGTTCCGGATCATCAGCGATACCCAGCTGGAGGTGACCATTCCGGCCCTGCCCCAGTCCGGTGATCAGTCAGTGACCCTGAGCGGCATTGGCGGCACGACCACCAGTCAGCAACCGTTTCTGGCCATCCTGACTCCCGGCGCACTGACGGTTAGTCCCGCGCGGCAGATCAGAGGACGGGAACTGGTCATTACCGGTCCAAACCTGCACCGCATTACCGATGTAAAGGTCAACGGCAAAACAGCTACCATCTCGGCCCGAACCGAAGGATCTGAGGTCCGCGCCATCGTACCGGCCGACGCTACGTCTGGTCCAGTAGTGGTCAGCAACCGCGCCGGCAACAGCAATGCCCGGAACGTAACCATTATTCTGCCTCCTGTTGTAACGTCGTTTACGCCCCGGCAACAGGTAGCCGGCCGTGTGGTTATTCAGGGTGATTTTCTGCAGGACGCCCGCGTATTTTTTGCCGGCAGTGCGGGTGGCGCCGTCAATGACGGAAAAAATACGGATGAAGAGCTTTGGGTAAAAGTACCGTCGGATGCGCAGACCGGTGCCATCAAAATCGTGAATGACGCAGGCGAGCTGACCACGCCGACCGCCTTTACCGTTCAACGGGCTCCGTCGGCCATTACCTTCAGCCCGGCCAGCGGCAGCATCGGCAGTGCAGTAACCATCAGTGGTCAGAACTTACAGGACGTGACCGAAGTCCGGTTTAATGGTGGCAAATCCGCCGCCGCCACCTTCCGTATCTCAGGCAACAACCTGATCGTTACGGTGCCGGCCAGCGCTACCGACGGAACCATTTGTGTTACCAACAGTGTCGGAACCGTGTGTTCAACAACGGCCTTCAACGTACTGCTTCCACCTTCGGCACTGGCTTTCACACCTGCCAGCGGAGCCGTGCTGTCAAGCCTGACCATTACAGGACAAAATCTGGCTTCAACGAAAGAAGTCCGTTTTGGCAACGGGAAATCGGCCGCCGCCACGTTCCGCGTGTCGGGTACTGCCCTGATCGTTACCGTTCCGGCAGATGCCACTGACGGTCCGGTCTGCATTACCAACGACGGCGGCACAACCTGTTCGACGGCCAGCTTCAACGTCACGATCCTACCCGCAGGACTAAGTTTTACGCCGCTAACGGGCAAGGCCGGCGCGGAAATCACATTAACCGGTCAGAATCTAACTACGGTGAAGACGATCAAATTCGGCGGCGGTAAATCAACGGCAGCGACCTTCCGCGTGTCGGGTACTGCGCTGATTGTCACCGTGCCCGCCGACGCTACCGACGGCCCGATCTGTGTTACTAACGACGGCGGCACCGTCTGCACCGGCGACGATTTTAAACTTCAGTAGAGACGCAATATGTTGCGTCTCAGCATCGTCCGGAAAGCCGTAAACAATAGGACAAAAAAACATGAGTCATCCCGAATTTTGGGTTTGACAAAAAAGTGAAAACCTCCTG
>NZ_CAMFHL010000160.1 GCF_945952095.1 uncultured Arsenicibacter sp.
GCCCGACACGCCGGCGCTACCGACCGCGAAATCCATGATACGGTGCTGATTGCGGCCTTATTCTGCCTGTATAACAAGTATGTTGACGGGCTGGCCACCGTAGCACCGGCCGACCCCGCGTATTACGACATACTCGGCGACCGGATCGTGCATCGCGGGTATGTGCGGCCACCGGGCGGGTATCCGGCACCGGATGCAACAAACGGATAGTCTTCCGCAAAAAAACTGACAGGCCTTCCTGCTGACCCGAATACGGGCCGGTCGGGGGGGTATTAACCAAAAAACTGACATTATAATGACTTTCTATACTTCTGCTGCGCGTATGGCGTGGCTCGTGCTGCTGCTTTGCCTTTTTGGAACGGTAACCATGGCACAAACGATTCAGCTGACCGGCAAAGTGACTGATCCGGCAGACAACCAGCCGCTGACCGGCGTAACCGTTACCGTAAAGGGCACCCGGACCGGAACCACCACGGATGGTGCCGGAGCCTTTAAACTGTCGGCCGAAGGCAAAGGGCCGCATACGCTGCTGATCTCCATGATCGGCTACGAAACGCAGACCCGACAGGTAAAAGCTGCCGGGGAGCCGGTGCTTATCCAGCTGAAACAGGCAACCAGCACCTTACAGGAGGTGGTTGTCGGGGCATCGCGGGTCGAAGAAAAGCTCGTCCGTGCGCCGGTTACCATCGAAAAGATGGATGCCCGCAGCATTAAGGAAACACCTTCGCCGTCGTTTTACGAAGGCATCAATAACCTGAAGGGCGTTGATATGGTGACCAGCGGCCTGACGTATCGCCAGATTAATACGCGTGGGT
Organism: uncultured Arsenicibacter sp.; assembly: GCF_945952095.1. Lineage (GTDB taxonomy): Bacteria > Bacteroidota > Bacteroidia > Cytophagales > Spirosomataceae > Arsenicibacter. The sequence goes on from NZ_CAMFHL010000160.1 coordinate 816, forward strand.
TTGCCAGCACCGGTAACAGCCGGTTTCTGCAACTGATTGACGGGGTCGATAACCAGCCGGCGGGCTTCGGGTTTTCAGTCGGCAACATGTTCGGCCTCAGCGACCTGGACGCCGAAAGCGTGGAACTGGTACCGGGGGCGGCTTCGGCCCTGTATGGTCCCGCAGCGTTCAACGGTGCCTTACTGATGACCAGCAAAGACCCGTTCAAATACCAGGGACTGAGTGTGCAGGCCAAAGTGGGCGTCAATCACCTCGGCGACCCGAATGCCAATGCGGCCATGTATAACGACCATGCGATCCGGTATGCCAAAGCCTTTTCCAACAAATTTGCGATCAAGCTGAACGCGGCCTACATGTGGGGCCTCGACTGGTACGCAACGGATTATACCGACGTTAACCAGACGACACCGGTCGAACAGCGCGGGGCCAAAAATCCGGCTTGTAATGCCGTCAATATCTACGGCGACGAAGTGGTCAGAACGCTTACCGGTATCGGGCAGGTTTCGCGGACGGGGTATAAGGAGCTGGATCTGACAGATTACAATGTATACAGCCTGAAACTGAACGGCGCCCTGCATTACCGGATTACCCCGAAACTGGAGGCTATTTACGCGGCTAACTTTGCCAAAGGAACCGCGAATTACACCGGCTCAAACCGGTTTTCAGTCAACGGATTTTCGCTCATGCAGCATCGGGTGGAGCTGAAAGGCAGCAACTTTTTTGTGCGCTGGTACAGCAACGCCGAAGATTCACACGACTCGTTCAATACCCGTTCGCTGGGTCAGCAGGTCAACCGGACCTGGGTGCGGGACCTGAGCGGCAACGTGGTGACACCGGACAAAGCCGATGACATGTGGTTTACCCGTTACTCGGCGGCCTTCACCGGAACCATCCCGAACGTGACCGGCAACGACCACACAGCTGCACGCGCCTTTGCGGATCAGGGACGTTTGCTGCCCGGCTCGGCAGAGTTTGCCGCGCAAAAGCAGCGACTGGAAGGCATTCAGGGGTTAAACGGCGCCGGTATTCTGAGTCAGACCAGTATGTGGCACACCGACGGCCAGTATAACCTGACCTCATTGCTGAACAACAAGGCGGAGGTGCTGGTTGGGGGGAACTACCGGCAATACAGCCTGTTTACGAACGGCACCCTGTTCGACGATAAGGGCGGACGGATTAAGTATTATGAGTTCGGGGGCTTTTTACAGGTGAGCAAGTCCCTGCTGGCCGACCGGCTGAAGCTGACCGTTTCCGGCCGTTTTGACAAGAACCGGAATTTTGCCGGCTACTTTACGCCCCGTGCGTCGGCCGTGTATTCGGTAACCGATCGCCACCACTTCCGGGCAAGCTACCAGACCGGTTTTCGGAACCCGACACCGTCTGACCAGTTCATTAAACTCAACGTGGGGCCGATTACCATCCTTGGCGGTGCGCCGGGCAATAGTGCCGGTATGAACGTCTATGAGAACTCGTATACGTCGGCCAGTGTGAACCAGTTCGGGGCCGGTTTCGGCGCCGATGTCAACAAGGTCGGACCGCAGCAGGCCCTGCTGAACAATAAGGACAAACTCCAGAAATCGAACGTGCCCTACATCGCACCGGAGCGGGTAAACAGCATGGAAGTGGGCTATCGGGGCCTGCTGACCGGCAACCTGTCGGTTGATGCGAACTACTACTATGGCGTTTACGACAACTTTATCCTCAACACGGTGGTGCTGCGGCCGAACAGCCCGGTACTGGGGTCTGACGGCAAGCCGAACCCGGCGGCAGCGCAGGACCTTCTGAGCGGGCGGGTGCAGGCCTTCCAGCTGTATACCAATGCTCCCGACCGCGTATCGGCACAGGGCGCTACTCTTGGCCTGACCTACCGGACTAACAGCGGCTACCAGATCGGGGCAAACGGTACCTGGTCGTCGTTTGATATCCGGAACGCTAATCCGAACAACGTGGCGGCTTTCAACACGCCCCGCCTGAAAAGCAACGTAACGATTGGGCACCGGAATGTGCTGCCGAACCTCGGCTTCAACGTAGCCTGGCACTGGCAGGAAAGCTTCAGCTGGGTGGGCTCGTTCAACTCCCTGATTCCGGGCCAGGTACCGGCCTACAACCTGCTGGATGCGCAGGTAAGTTACCGGATGCCGGCTACGAAAACCGTGCTGAAACTGGGGGCGTCGAACCTGACGAACCGCTACGTGGTACAGGCTTATGGTTCACCGGCAGTGGGTGGTTTATACTACCTGTCGCTTGTTTTTGATGCTGGTTTAACGAAATAATCACCCTGAACCGGACGCGGATAACGATTACCGTGTACTTGTTATCCGCGCCCTCCTGAACCATGGAAGCAATGTTTGTACCATCTGCAATGCAGACAAAAAAATGGTTAGCCTTCGGCCTGTGTGCGGTTTCCTACCTGCTGGGGGGCACCGCCTCGACACTCATGGCCACCTTTCTGCCGGTTGCGGTACCGGAACTGCTCAGCCGCAGCACGATAACTGTCAGCGCAGAAGACCTGAGTGCCTGGATCAGTGCGGCTTTTTTGTACGGCTGGATGACCGGCGGCGTGGTATTTGGTTTTGTCAGTGACCGGCTGGGCCGCGCCAGAGCCGTGGCCTTTGTAACGGGTTTATATGGCCTGAGTATGCTGATGACCGTTTTCGTTACCGACTGGCCGGTACTGCTCGTGCTGCGGTTTCTGACCGGAGCGGGTGTCGGCGGGGTGCTGCTGCTGACAACGGTGTACATTTCCGAAATATGGCCGGCGCAGCAGCGGGCGGTAGTGCTGGGCGTGCTGGCCGTCATGTTTCCGGTCGGTATCGTCACCACCGGCATTCTGAATGCCGGTCTGGTGAACTGGCGGGAGGCGTTCTGGGTCGGTGTGATTCCGTTGCTGGTATCGCTGACAATGCTCGCCGGGCTGCCGGAGTCAGGGCACTGGTCTGCCCACCGGCAGTCGGCAACAACACAGGTTGCCTGGACAGCCCGCGACAAAGCTAATCTGCTGACCGGCGTACTGGTGTTCGGCGCGGTACTGGTCGGATTGTGGGGGACGTTTTCATGGATTCCGAGCTGGGTGCAGACACTGCTGACCGATGGCAGTTCGGGGAATCAGGAGCGCGGGTTCACGATGATGCTCCTGGGCACAGGCGGGATTCTCGGCGGCATGCTATCCGGTGTTTTGCTGAATACACTCGGCACACGGCGGACCCTGCTGCTGACTTTCGCCGGCTGTACCGGTGGCTGTGCCCTGCTGTTTCTCACGAACCATACCTTTTCGCCGGTCATTTACGCCGAAACGGCTTTTCTGGCGTTATTCTTCGGCATCAGTCAGGGAGCGTTGTCGAGCATTATCCCGGCTTTATTTCCGGTGCATATCCGTGCGGCGGCTTCCGGCATCAGCTTTAATGTAGGCCGGTTCTTTACCGCCACGGCTGTATTTTTTGTCGGAACCCTCGTGGCGTTACTGGGTGGTCTGGGCAATGCACTGCTGGTCTTTTCCGCCGCATTTCTCTTGGCCTTCCTGCTGGTCTATCTGAGAATCAGGGATAAATAAACAACCGGAAGCGTGAACGAGCGGGCCGTGTACGCCTTGAGCCACATTCTGGCCGATGCGACGGATCGTTCTTTCACTCTTCCGCTCTTTCACTCTATACCAACATGGCTCATATTCAACTAAATAACGACGCTCCCGGCATCCGGAGCCTGGTCCTTTACCGGCCCGATACCGGCAAGCCCCTTTACGAACTGGCGCAGGCCCTGCTACGGGCGGGCTCGCCGGACAGCACACTGACCGATGCCGAACGGGAATTAGTGGCGGCCTACGTTTCGGGCCTGAACTGCACCAGCTTTTGCCGGAACAGCCATGCCGCTGCCTCGCGGTACCTCTATGGGCAGGAGCGTGATCTTGTGGATCAGGTACTGGCCGACCCGGAGACAGCGGAGATTTCTGATAAACTCAGAGCGCTGCTGGCCATTGCCCGGCAGGTAGCCGACGACGCCAGAGCCGTATCGGAAGCCCAGACCAGGCGGGCAAGGACTGAGGGCGCTACCGATGGTGATATTCACGATACGGTGCTGATTGCCGCTTCGTTCTGCATGTACAACCGCTATGTAGATGGTCTGGCAACCCTGACGCCGACGGAGCCGGCCGCCTACGAGGCCATGGGCGAGCGAATGGGAACACTCGGGTATGTATTACCAAAACCACAGTAAAACAACGTACGTATGCCACATATTCCATTACCGGCCGGAATTCCGGGTATTCGCGGGCCAATGAATTATAGCCCTGAAACCGCCGGACCCATGAACGAGCTGGCCAATGTCCTGTTGCGGACCAACGCGCATCGTCCCGACTCAACCCTGACGGAAGGAGAACGGGAGTTGATTGCTACCTATGTCTCGTCTGAGAATGATTGTTACTTCTGCCAGACCATTCACGGGGCGGTGGCCAGCCATCACCTCGGCGACGAAGACTGGTCGCTGGTGTACTCGGTAAAGTCTGATTATCAGCAGGCAGCGGTTTCGGGAAAGCTGAAAGCGTTACTGACAATTGCGAGGAGTGTTCAGAAAGGCGGGAAGCACGTAACGGCGGATCAGATTGCCGCCGCGCGGGCGGAAGGCGCTACCGACCGGGATATTCACGATACGGTGCTGATTGCGGCCGCGTTCTGTATGTTCAACCGCTACGTCGACGGACTGGCTACCACGGCACCGGTCGATGCACCGGATTTTTATAAAATGCGCGCGGCTGGTGTGGTGGCGAACGGATATGCCGCCAATGATCCGAAATAGCTGGCAGCAAACCGTCAGCTAAAACAAAAACGGGTAGCCTTTTGCGAGGCTACCCGTTTTTTATGGCCGAAAAGATCGTCGAGAAGCCCGACTGATTCGGCTCGGCCAGCGGCAAGGGATTCGGCCGGGATTCCGGAAAAACTTGGGCGTGAAACCACTGTGCGGCAAAATGAAATCCCAGCATACCGCCCACCAGCGCCACCATGATCAGGTATGTCTGGAAGGGGGCAGGTGCTTTGGATAACTGAAACAGAATGGCAATGGCCGGCGGATGGATGCAGGGCACGGTTGCCAGCAGGGCTACTGCCAGCAACGTCATCACGAATAAACAAAACAGATTGTTCCCCCAGAATACACTGTTCAGCAGCCCGAGGTGCCCTACCAGCACATAGGCCAGCAGAACGGTTTTCGGCCGGGCAAAAACGCCCTGCGGATTGGCGGCCAGCAGCACAAAAGAAGCAGCCAGGGGAGGTACGACCCCCACCTGATTGGTCTGTAGTGCAACAAGAAACAGAATTTCGATACCCAGAATGTAGAGCGCCCAGCGAACAGCAGCTTGCATGGAAAAACAGATTATTGATTTGAGGCTAGATAACCGGCTGTCCGTGTGGGCTGACCGGCCCGGACAGTGGACAGCCACCAGAAAAAGAGGAAGCCGCTGACAACAATACCGAAGCTGATCAGAATGACCGGAACCGGCGGCCGGAGTGCGGCCAATGCACCCACATACTGAATCACCGTAGTGATATACAGAAAGTTGGCAATGGTTTCGCGGGTGAGGAAGTTGATAATGTAGGCACCCAGCGGAGCCATGAAAATAACCACCGGAATGGCGCACATCCAGTACCGGAATGTAACCGGCTGAAAATCCTGAAATACGAATACATGCAGCATAAAGCCGATAATCGTGTGGATGGTCATGATGATGATCGACGTAGGGGTCGCAATCTTCTCGCTGGTTGTGTAGTAAAGCGTGAAGAGGCAGAACGTGAAAATATTGATGCCGTCGCCGAAAATAGCCGTGATAACACCACCGACAAAGGCAAATGTGAGGATTCGTGCGTAATCGGTTTTGCTGAGCACCCCTAATCCATTGGTAGTTTGCCGGCCGGTTTTCCGGTTAGCCAGATAAAGCGCAAACGCAAAACTGAGCCAGAGCGAAACAAAAAAGATTTTGGTCATGGGGCCGCTGATGAGCGGGACGATAAAAAAGGCCCCGAACAGCAAACCCGGAATGCCGCCAACCGTTACAAGCCGGATAGCCTTCCAGTCGACGTTGATTTTCAGGCTGATAATAAGCAGACTGGCGGAGGTCATGCCGATGCTCTGAATGGCAAATGAAAAGTTGCGGGCTACCGGGGGGGGGAGTTTCAACAGCAGCGTAAACACCGGAAAGGCTACGGCACCGCCGCCTTCTGAGGTGGCCCCGGCGACGAAAGAGCCGAAAAACATCGTGACTGCTGCCGGCCAGTGTTCCTGATAAAACGAAAAGCCGTTTTGGGTACTCATATAGATAAGCCATGACGGCATCACAATAGCAAAGAAGAGCAAATAGGCGAGGGGTAATTTTTTCATAAACGAAGCATTTATTCAGAAAAAATAACGCCATAATCATGCCAGAAATGCTGCTGAATCGTCAGTTTAACGCATTAAGTGGACAAAATGATTTATTCATGTCATAGTACAATTATATACGTAAATCAGAAAATAACCCCGCCTTCATCCGGTACAAAATTGTAAGTATACTAAATGTTACTAATGTCGGTTTTTTATTAAACGGCAGGAAAAGTGCCGGATCAGGCATCACAAACAGGTTTTCATTACATCTGATGAAGACATTCTATATTAATGTGTTAATTATCAAGCTTTTTGTTTATATTTGAATGCATTTTGAAAGAAATGTGCGTGATTAGGGAACATGCCCAGCCAGATTGGTTGGGCTTTGTCTATTTATATCGATGCCTGACCGGGCTTAACAGAATACTGAATAGAAATTACCCGTTTAGCAGCGCCCGCCTCTTTTTTGTTTGAGAAACCTTCAACAACAACTCCCTTTTGTCCTAATTCCCGCTTTGCTTTCCGGACGTTCCGGTAGCGATTGCCATTGAGGTAATAGATGACCGAATCAGCCGGATAGCTGAACGGGTCAAACCGGATTGAATAGGCGGACTTCCGGCCTGCCGGATGATCAACTAGTTCACCGTACTTCGGTTTGATGTCTTCGTAATCAGGAAAGGTTTTCTGATTGGTCTGTGCAAACAGCGCAGGGCTACCTGTAACGAAAAGCAGCAGCAGGGCAGGGGTAATAAGGCGATAACGCATAGCGGTAAGGGTGTTTACCCGCTAAGATACAGAAAGAGCCGGTCAGGTTGGAACCGGTCACTGTTTTATCAGCCGAAGCACTTTTACAACACGCTCACCCTGCCGGAAAACGGCCACATACGTTCCCGCCGGCCATTGCTGCCCGAACACAGGATTCGTTTTTGTATCGAACGAGGCTACTTCCTGACCGGCGGTATTGAATACCGTACATTGGCCCGCAAACGGCTGCGTTAACTGAAAGCCCGACGTACCCGGATTCGGCGCGACGACAATGTCAGCTGCCGGGTCGAGGCCCAGGATGGCATTGCCTTGTCTGCCGGTGAGCTGTATGGATATGACCGACATAGCCGGTAAATCCAGTGACAGGCCATTGTTAAAGATATGTACTATGCTTGTTTCCAGAGCATTGTTGCTATGCGAGAGAAATGTTTCCGTAGCAGGAAGGTTAGCCAGCAACCGCAGCGGGGCAAACTGACCTGATGCAATAAAGTTTTTGAGGGTAAGCTGCATTGGTTTGGTTTCGGCCGAGCGGTTAACAAGAGCGATAGTCAGCGAATCGTTAGTTTGGTTGACCGTTGCGTAGGCCGATACCTGGGTTTCGGCCGTCGATAGGGCATCTACATGGATCGGCTGGTTGTAGCGGCTGAACAGGTGAAGCACCTCCCACATGCCCGGCTGCCACGACCACGGCGCGAAAATCTCCACCTCATTGTTCATGAATTCGCCGAGGGTAGAGGCATACCAGATCGCCTGCGTGTTGGCGTTATTGGCGTTGTTCAGACCAGCTTCGGTCAGGCCGAGGCCCACACCATGATTCGGGCCCATGTATTTGTCCAGCCATTCCCGGCAGCGGCCAAAGATGTATTCCTTGTTCAGGCTGGTGTCGTAGCCACCGGTGATGGTGCGGAGGCCGTTGGCTTCGGGAAAGGCATAGGTCCGGTCGAAGAAAATGCGGTGGTATTGCACAACCTCGTCCGGTTTGGTGCCGGACGGGTAAAAATGCACATCCAGCACATCGAGCAGCCGCACGCCCGTACGCTTCTGCTCCTCGGCCATGCGTTTGATGAAAAACTCCAGCCACGGGTACTTTTGTCCGGTGGCATCAGTGACAGGTTTATTATCATAGTTGTACCACTGCCACTCATTCGCCGTTACGGGGCCAACCAGTTTAATGTCCGGAAACCGGCTGCGGGCCTTGAGGGCTACTTCAACGTATTTCTGGATAAACGCTTCGGCCGGGAGCTGCACCGGCATAATATCATCGTGCGTACCCGACCAGATTTCGGGCTCGTTATCCATATTCCAGTACCGGAAGTTGTTCTTGTTGAAGCCTGAACCGCCTGCGCCGAACCAGTGATTCAGCAGCCCGACGGTAGAGTCGGCGGGCCAGTTTTCGAGGTATAGATCCGGATTTCCCTCCCTGAGCGCTTTGGTCGCGTTGCTGGCCGGATTGACCGTACCGCCACCCGCCAGATTCTGGTTAACACCCTGCCACCACTGCGACTGGTTATATGCCCAATCGTTGAAATTGGCGGTCTGCGTGCTGGCCGCCTTACCGATGAGCTGAAAGGCCCACATGCCCTGTGCCTGCGGAAAATAGGTTGTGAATTGTGAGGCGGCAAAATCCCAGTCGTTGGGGTAGACGTTGTTATACCAGTCGGGGTGGCTCGACAGTTTTCGGCGCCAGTTGTATTTAGTGGCGTTATTGCCCGTACATTCGCGGAAAAACCGGACGCCCGCATCCCGTAAGCGTGTGATGTCGGCCCTGGTCAAACGCTTTTGCGGATCAAGGGGCAGGGAGTTGTTGCGCCCGTAGAGATAAGGGGATACCGGCTTGCGGTTAGCGAGCACATCCACCTGAATCTGTACAGATTGGGCCAGTGTTACCTGAGTGAGTCCGGCAAAAGAAAGTGCAAAGAGAAGCGCACGCATACGAATCGGGTTTATGGCCCAAAAATAAGCAGCACCAGAGCAGAATGTTGTCGGGTAAACCCTAATCTTTCGCTGAATAGTACCAGAACAATGACTAATGATCCCATAAAGACCTACGACGGCGTAGCGTTCCGCGAAAAATTTATCCGGAAAAAGCCGGAACTGGATGAAATACTGCGGCCGGACTACGCCCGTTTTTTCGTGGTAAAGGTCGAAGACATGATCCGGCTGATGCGGTTGCCGGTTCCGCCCACGCGCTCGCTCGGTAACACGATTATTTACCTGACTGAGGGGGAGGCGATCATGCATATCGGCAGCGAGCGGTACCGTATTGTGGCGCACGAATGCCTGATTGTACCGGCGGGCGAGGTGTTTTCGTTTGATAACATTGACCTGAACCACGGCTATCTGTGCGCGTTTCAGTCCGAATTTCTGGTCGGGAAGTTTGCCGGCCGGGAGCTGATACAGGAGTTTGAATTTCTGAGTCATTGGGGCAACCGGTGTATTCAGTTACCAGCAGCTGTCTCGGGCTATGTCGAACAGGTGTTCAGACGGTTACTGGCGGAGTACATGACCAGCGGACTGGCCAACCCCGACATCATTCAACCGTATTTTATTGCCTTGCTCTGTGAGCTGAACCGCGCTTACAAACCACTGACGGGCACGCGCCAGGGGAGTGCCGTCACGATTACGAACCGCTTCAAAGCCCTGCTGATGACGCACTTCCGTACCCGGCACCTGGTGTCAGACTATGCGTCGATGCTCAGCATTACGCCCAATCACCTGAACAAAGCCGTAAAGGCCATCACCGGCAAATCACCGACGCGCTGGATTGATGAGGCCATTGTATTGGAGGCAAAGGTATTGCTGGCCAACAGCCCGCTGACCGTCAGCCAGGTGGCGGCCGAAGTCGGGTTGTTCGACGCATCATACTTTACCCGCATGTTCCGGAAGTATGAAGGGACAACCCCGCTTCAGTACCGGCAATGGATTGGAAAGTCCTGAAAAAGCCGCGATCTGTCCTAGCCGTACCCCCGCCGGTTGGCGAACTTTGCCGCAATCTATTCTTCCGTCGATATGTATCCGGTTACCTTAGTTCTTCATTCTTATTTCCGCTGGCTGGTCTTGGTCAGCTTAGTATATGCCGTTTTCCGGGCCTTTCAGGGGATGCGGACAGGACGCGGTTTTTCGAAAACGGATGATTCAACCCGTCACTGGACAGCGACGATCTCGCATATTCAGTTGATGCTGGGATTTGCGGTATACCTGAAAAGTCCGGTTGTCAATGCGTTCTGGGATAACCCGAAAGCGGCATCGGGGCAGATGGCCATCCTTTTTTTCAGTGTGATTCACTTTGCGCTCATGCTGCTGGCAATCATGGTCATTACCATCGGGTCGGCGAAGGCGAAACGGGCGGAAACAGACCGGGAAAAATTCCGGACGATGGGGGTGTGGTTTGCGATTGGCCTGGTCATTATTTTTCTGGCCATCCCGTGGCCTTTCTCTCCCCTCGCCAACCGGCCGCTGCTGAGAACCTGGTGAGGATTTGCATCAATAATTTTACCACATAGGCACATAGAATAACAAAGGTTTTTATTCTTATGAGTTCTATATGTCTATGTGGTATTTAATTTATTACATCATCCCGGTGCTTGTCCAGTACTATTTCTTCCTGTTTTTGGCGTACCACTCCTGGAAGCTTTCGGGCGGTGCCTCCGGCATTTCGCGCTGGGTATACCACGGATTCAGCTTGTTATTGACCAGGAAGGGCAGATTCTTCACCGTCCATCGCCCGACTTTGCCGCCAAGACGATATACTGCCGGATGGCTGAACACCGTAGCCATGGCCTGCATGCTTACCTTTTTCGAGGCCGGGGCCAGGCCTTCGGCCATGAGGACCTGCCGCCATTTCCAGAGCTGGTCGTGAATGTCAATTTTTACCGGGCATACGTTTGAGCAGCTGCCGCAGAGGGTCGATGCAAACGGCAGGTCGGCGTTTTTGCGCATGTCCAGATTCGGCGCCAGAATCGACCCGATCGGACCGGCCACCGCATTGTGGTAGCTGTGCCCGCCGCTCCGGCGATAGACCGGGCAGGTGTTGAAGCAGGCGGCACAACGGATGCACTTCAGCGAGTTCCGGAAATCGGGCCGGCCCAGCTGTGTGCTGCGTCCGTTATCAACCAGTACAATGTGCATTTCCTGTCCCTTGCGGCGCGGTTTGCGGAAGTGGCTCGAATAGGTTGTTACCGGCTGACCGGTAGCGCTGCGGGCCAGCAGCCGCAAAAAGACGCCGAGGTGCTTCTGCTGCGGAATAATCTTTTCGATGCCCATGCAGGCGATGTGTACATCGGCGAGGTTCACACCAAGATCGGCATTCCCTTCGTTGGTACAGACCACAAAACCGCCGGTTTCGGCCACCGCAAAGTTGACACCGGTGATGGCAATTGGGGCCGCGACAAACTTCTCGCGCAGGTGTTGCCGGGCGGCCTCGGTCAGGTATTGCGGGTCGTTATTGCCTTTTTCGGTGCCCAGATGCTCATGGAAGGTATCGCTGACATCGGCTTTCTTGAGGTGAATCGCCGGCATCACGATATGGCTCGGAGGCTCCTGCCGGAACTGAACGATGCGCTCGCCGAGATCGGTATCCACCACGTCGACACCCTGACTGATCAGGTACTCGTTCATGTGGCACTCCTCGGTCAGCATCGATTTGCTTTTCACCATCTTCGCAATGCCCGTCGGGCTGTGTTTCCGGATGAGGCCCAGCACAATTTCGTTATGTTCCTGCGCATTTGCGGCCCAGTGCACCTGCACCCCGTTGGCTTTGGCATTCGCTTCAAACTGAGCCAGGTAGTGATCCAGCCGTGAGAGTGTGTGGTTTTTAATCTGCGAGCCCAGCTCACGGAGGTCTTCCCATTCCGGAATCGTATGGGCGATTTTATCGCGTTTCTGGCGGACAAACCACAGGGTCTGATCATGCCAGTCGGTGCGTTCTTCGTTCTTGATGAACTGATTGGCCGCTTCGGCGTGCGGGATAACGTGTTGATCAGTCTGCATTTAAGATTTCGGCTATATGTTTGACCTTAACCGGCGAGGCCTGCCGCCGGAGAATACCTTCCAGGTGCATCAGGCAGGAAACGTCGCCGCCGATGATGTACTCCACATTATTGTCCAGCTGTTCGCGGATCCGGTCTTTGCCCATTTTTACCGACACTGCTTCTTCGGTTACGCAGAACGTCCCGCCGAAACCGCAGCATTCGTCGGGGCGGTTGGGAATAGCCACTTCCAAATTCGACACCATATTCAGCAGCTGCTCAACCTTGGAGAACGGCTTTTCGTTGCGTTCCGACATCGACGCCAGCCGCAGCCCGCGGTGGCCGTGGCAGCTCTGGTGCAGACCGACCTTGTGCGGAAAACGGGCATTGAGCGAGCTGACATGCAGCACATCGGTCAGGAATTCGCAGAGCTCGTAAATCTGCCCGTTCAGCAGGTGATTATGCTCTTTGACATGCAGAACGCAGGAGCCCGACGGAGAGACAATGTAGTCGAAACCGGCAAAGTTTTTCGCAAAGTTCCGGTCGCAGCCGCCCGTCATACTGGCAAAACCGGAATTGGCCATCGGCTGGCCGCAACAGGTCTGATTTCGCGGTACAACGACCTCACACCCCAGTTTTTCCAGCAGCTCAAGTGTCGCAATGGCCACCTGCGGATAAAACTGATCAATATAACAGGGAACAAATAATCCAACACGCATCGGATGCAACTGGTAAAGGGTTTAGCCGGATTCTGAGCCTAAAAGCAAAGACCGGGCTGTAGCTTACTTATTACGACAAAAGAAGGAGTTTTTTCGACGGGTTTGTTTCGTCAGATTAGCCATTTTTACCGTTATTTTGGCAAAATATCGGGAATATTAGCCGAAAATTCGTAAATTAATCGGTATGAAGCCTCAATTGCTGCGTGTATCGCTTACGTCCGAAGACTCATTCAGTGTCCGCCGGGATGTGGTTCTGTACTTTTATGACCGCTGGCATTACCACCCCGAGATCGAGCTGCTGCACATCGAGCAGGGGAGCGGAACGCAGTTTGTGGGCGATAATATTCAGAATTTTCAGGCGGGCGATGTGTTTCTGATTGGGCCAAACCTGCCGCATTACTGGCGGTGCGATAATGCCTATTTTGAAAACCGGAACGATCTGGTGGCGCAGGCGACGGTGGTACACTTTCTGGAAAACTTCTGGGGCGATCAGTTTCTGCAATTGCCCGAAAACCGGCCGATTGCCCGGTTTCTGGAAAAGGCACGGCAGGGAATCCGTTTCTTCGGCGAACTGCGGGAGGGGGTGAAATCACTGATGCACGATATGCTGAACCAGTCCGGGACCGTCCAGTCCGGGACCGTCCAGTCGGGGACCATCCAGTCCGGGACCGTCCAGTCCGGGACCAACAAGGTTATCACACTCATGCGGATATTGGCGCTGATGGCGCAGTCCGATGAGTGGGAGACGCTGTCGTCCACGGAGTATCCTGCCCAATATGACGAGGCCGACACCGACCGGATCAACCAGATTTATGCCTATGCCCTTGCCAACTTTCAGCGGAAAATATCGCTCGAAGAGATTGCCGCAGTGGCCAACATGAGCCCCAATTCGTTTTGCCGTTATTTTAAATCGAGAAGCCGGAAATCATTTTCACAATTTGTGCTGGAACTGCGGGTGCATCATGCCTGTAAGATGCTCATCGACGGGCAGTTGCCGGTTTCACAGGTGTGTTTCGACAGCGGGTTTAATCAGTTTTCGACCTTCAATAAATACTTCCGCGAGATCACCGGCAAAAGCCCGGGACAGTATCGGAAAGAGTTTAAGCAAGGGTAAAGCAGAAAGTAATGGGAGTGTTAGGGGCCACAGGTAAAACGCTGATCCTGTAGAGGTTTACCTGGCTATGCTTTGGTAGAATACCACATAGCCACATAGAAAACAAAGATGTCTAATCTCTTCTGTGCCCTATGTGCCTATGTGGTAGATTCTTAAGAATAGTCAGCAATCATCTGCTTTGCTCTACACGTTAACCGTCTTCGCAAAGTCTTCAATGGTAGTTCGTGGTTCGCCCAGGTCAGCCCACGTTTGGGCGGCTTCGAACACTTCAGGATAGCTATTCAGCGCCTCGCCGATGTGTCGGCCGTAATCGGCTTGCTGCGTAAACAAACTGCCTGTTTTCAGAAGAACCGGCGGTACGGTCAGCGTCATCAACCGTGAGGCTGGGTAGGCGGAAACAAACCGTTCGGCGGCTTCGTGCTGGGTAATACCCTCTGGCCCCTGAATCACATATTCCTGTGGCTGATCACCGGCTAACAGCAGCGCGGCGGCGACTTGCCGGGCATAGTCCTGTGCGGCAATGTAATAGGGCTTAACCGGCGAGCGGCCGATCAGCAGCACAAAGGGCCCGAGACGCTGGGTGTGCAGGAGCGTTTCCATAAAACAGGAGGGATAAAAAATGCTGTAGGCCAGCCCTGAGGCTTTAATACGCCGGACAGCTTCCTGCTTGATCCGGAAAACCCACCAATCGAAATTATGCATGCCCTGATACCGCATCACGATTGACGAGAGGTAGGCAATCCGCTTTACACCAGCCGCTTTTGCTGCGGCCAGCACATGCGTTAAGCCGTCTGATTCCGTATGAAAATCGCTGGATTTTTCCGTTTGCTTAACCGACAGATTCAGGTAGACGATGTCGGCGCCCTGTAACGCTGCAAGAAGGCTGTCCGGCTGCCGGAGATCACCGGCGACTACTTCGGCTTTCTGGAAGAGCCGTTTGGCGTTCTCAGGATTACGAGCCACAATGCGGACCGGAAAACCGGCGGCGAGCAGCCCCTCCGTAACCGGCCGGCCCAGCATACCGGTCGCACCGATAACGGCTACAAGTGGACGGGATTGAGTCATAATCAGTCAGGTAATAGATCAGGTGATAAAGGTAGTGAATTGATAGTGAGTGCGGATTATAAATCCGCGGTTAGGTGGTTCCGGATCCGGAGATCCGGAACAGCAGGTTGTACAAGCCATGCCTTTAAGCATTTTTAACGGAAGGCATATTATTCTTTATCAGATATTTGCGGGGCTGGGAACAACGTCGTTCCGTTGCTGATTTTACACCAAAACACACAAACAATCATGAAAGCACACGCCTTCATCGTCAACCTTGCTTTTGTTGCTGTAGTATCGTTCTGTACCGTTTCCGTTGCCGTGGCACAGGGCCAGCCACAGCCGGCTGTTCCGCTAAACAAGACGGTCTATACCGAAAAAACGGCTAAACAGGAGATCAAACAGCTCTATAAACGACTCAGAGCCGGAGAATCCTTTGAGGGCCTGGCACAGCAGTATTCTCAGGATGTCGGGTCACGGGAGCACGGCGGGGACCTGGGCTGGGCGAAGCCACGGGTGTATGTACCGCCCGTTGACAAAGTACTGGCAAAGTTAAAGCCCGGCCAGTATTCAAAGCCGTTTAAAACGGTATTCGGCTATCACATTTTTCAACTGGTAGACCGGCGCGAAAACGAGTCGTGGAGTAAACACATTGTCCTGTCGTTGAAGCGGGACACGAAGACGGCGCAGCTGTAGGGTTTAGTCAGGGAACACACCCTCTTGCTGCTGAAGCCATTCAGCTGTAAAACGGACTTGGCGACCGACCCGTTTTACAGCTGAATTTGTCAGGCTGGAAAACTTTAGCCAATATTGAACCGGCAATGGCGAGTAGTTGCCCAC
>NZ_CAMFHL010000161.1 GCF_945952095.1 uncultured Arsenicibacter sp.
ATCCGAGTTACATCACTAACTCGTAGGCCGGTTAATTCCGAAAACAGTGCCGCCTTCTTCAATTCCAGGTTCTTCGGAAAATCAGTATTAACCAGTGCCTGCAACTCCTGTAGAGTGAGATACTCCCGGTTAGTTTCTTCCGGCTTTATGCTGCTGACCTTTGCGTTTATATCATCCTTCAATAAGCCGTCTTTATAGGCCTGCTTTAGTGCCGCCTTAAATTTGTTAAAATAGCTAAGTGCTGTATTCTGCGAGAGCTTATTTTCGTTTCTGTTACTTTCTGTTGTCAGTAAATAATCCCGAAACGCCTCACATTTCTTTACCGTCAGGTCTACAACCCTCAACGACGAACCGGCAAAGTTTTTAAGGTGCAATAGGGCACATTGCCAGTTATCGGCATTGCTGCCGGTCTTCTTTCCTGCCTGCTCCTCGAAATACTTCACAAAACAGGTTTCCCGCTGCTTACCTGAAAGAAACCCATAAGCCCCTTTCTGTACGTCAATCTGCCGCTGTGCTCTGATAGTTTCAGCAAGTTCTAGCGTCTCTTTATTATGTTCCTTATCCAGTACCTTCCGGGACTTTTCGAAAACATACATACCCAGAAACTCCCGACGTGTTGGCTTGCCGGTGTCAGGATGCGGAATGGCCGGGTAATAATCCAGGTAAAGACTACTACGGCCATCAGTAATAGGCTTTTTACGAAGTTTTACTTTTATCATGGTTGTACCGGTTTAAAGAGTTCGTCAATCACTACTTTCGGCACATAGGCGTAAATACCTCTATACTGCTTTTGTATACCGTTTCGCCTGATCAACTCCGAAAGGGCTTTATCTGAAATACCATGTTTTTCACGTACTTCTTTCAGTGTATAGCAATCCGATAATGATACAGCTACCGTCTCCGTAGTATGTTGAATAGTTGACTGATTAAATAGCTTATCCAAGTCGGCACGGCGTATGACAGTACGACGACCGATTTTACCAGCGTTGAGGTTCCCGGCTTTGATGCTGCGCCAAATTGTCCACCGGCTTACACCTAACAGCTTACTGGCGTCTGAGATATTAAGGCCGTCTTTTTGCCTTATTGCTTCAATAGGCTGTTCTATTACCCTTCGTGTTTGCTCATTACTGGCGCTGATCTTTTCAGCCTTCTTTCTGGCCTTATACGCTCGTTTGGCGCATGGATCACTACAGGTTTTTGTGACAGTGGTACGGGCCTCGAACTCTTTGCCGCATTGCTCACATATTCGTAATATCCTTATGTTAGAACTCATGTTGCTGTTTGTTGCCAGTAGTTTCAGTATGTTGCTATATGTTGCACAATTTCCCCAAAAAAAGGCCATCATTCAGTATGATAGCCTAAAGGGTACAACTAAGGTACAAATATTTGATTACTAACCAAGCAGAATAGATCAGAATTACTGCATTAATATTTCCAGAAACCCCATACTATCAACTGTTTATAAAAAAGCGTAGTACGGGATTTTAAGACACATAAACGGGTACTACTTTCCAATACAGAACCTACTAAAAATCGAGTCCAGCAGATCATTCGTGGTTATTTCGCCGGTGATCTCGCCGAGGTGGCGGAGGGCCGCGCGGAGGTCCATGGCCAGCCAGTCGGCCGATACGCCGCTGTCGAGGCCGATGATAGCGCGGCTGATGGCGTCGTCGGTGGCCGTCAGGTGCTCCATGTGCCGGGCGTTGGTCACCAGGGTGGTGTCAGCAAGCGTCGCGCCGCGCTTCACAAAGTCGGTCAGGCGGGTTTTCATCGCCTCCAGCCCGGCACCGGTGTTGGCCTGTAGCTGCACCAGATCGTCGCCGAAGGTTTCCTGCCAGTCGGCGAGGGCGGCTTCGGTGAGCTTGTCGGTCTTGTTGGCCACCAGCAGATACGGGATGTTGCGCGCCTGTAGGTCGGTCTGCACCGCGCGGATGTCCGTTTCGCTGTTTTCGGCCGCGTCGAAGAGGTAAATGGCCAGTGCCGCTTTGTCAAGCTGCTGCATGGTCCGCTCCACCCCGATGGCCTCGATAGTGTCCGTCGTTTGCCGCAGCCCTGCCGTGTCGATCAGCCGGAAACGGATGCCTTCGATAAACAGCTCGTCCTCAATCACATCGCGGGTCGTCCCCGGAATGTCCGACACAATCGCTTTGTCTTCGTTCAGCAACGCATTCAGCAGCGTCGACTTACCGGCGTTGGGCTTGCCGATAATCACCGTCGGCACCCCGTTTTTGATGGCGTTGCCCGTCGCAAACGACTCAACCAACGGCCGCACCACCTGCCGGATGCTAAGCATCAGCGTCCGTAACTGATCGCGTTTGGCAAACTCCACATCTTCTTCGCCAAAGTCCAGCTCCAGCTCCACCAGCGCCACAAAATCAATCAGTTGCTGACGGAGTTCTTTCAGCTTTTTCGAAAAGCCACCCCGCAGCTGCGTCATGGCCGTGCGGTGACTTGCTTCCGAGTCAGAGGCAATCAGGTCGGCAACGGCTTCGGCCTGCACCAGATCAAACTGACCGTTCAGGAACGCCCGCTGCGTAAACTCACCCGGACGGGCAAGGCGCGCCCCCTCCTGCGTCAGGCGCTGCAAAATCTGCCGGATGATGTATTCGGAGCCATGGCACGAGATTTCGACCACGTCTTCTTTGGTAAACGACTTCGGCGCGCGGAACACCGTTACCAGCACCTCGTCGATAATCGCTCCCTCGCGCGTACGCAGCGTCCCGAAGTGGGCCGTATGGCTGGCTTGTTGTGTTAAGTCTTTTCCGCGGAAAATCCGGTTGGTCAGGTCAACGGACCCTTCCCCCGATACGCGGATCACCGCGATGGCTCCTATTCCCGGAGCCGTGGCCAAAGCCGCTATTGGTTCTAACTGAAAAATCAATGTTGTATGTATTAAGCGGGGCCACAAAGGCACTATGTACCAAAGAAGCACTAAGATTTTCCCCTTCGTGCCGCTTAGGTTCTTACTGCCTTCGTGGTTACCACAAATCAAAATAAGCGGGGCCACAAAGGCACTAAGCACCGAAGGAGCACTAAGATTTTCCCCTTCGTGCCGCTTAGGTTCTTACTGCCTTCGTGGTTCCCCCCTGCAAATCATAGTAATCCTGTCTGGAATAAAGGCAACCGGTTGACCACACCCGCCACGCGTTTGCCGAGCGGTATGACCGGTACACCCAGCATATCGGCATAGGTGTCGCCCAGGAAGAAACGCATTTCGCCCGCGGCGAGGTTCCAGCTCTCGGGAGTATTTACCTGTCTGGCAATGGCCTGCAACAATGCCTGCGTCAGGCCCTTACCGGCTTCCGACGCCTTGAACTGCCGCCGCGCAATGGCCCGGCCCAGCTGAAACGCCTCCCGCAGGTTCCTGGGTAGTAACTCATCCGATACGCCGTTGAGGTACCCGACCACGTTGACATGGTGCTGATAGGCCTCCTCCTCGTCGCGGCTCAGGCGAATCCCCATTTCCCGCAGACCGAGCAACACAACGTACGAAAACGCCAGATTCGTGCCCGCCATATCTTCCTGATTGATCGGCAGTCCCCAGGCCATGTCCCACTCCGGATGCTGCCGCGCATACCACCGCGAAGCAGCATGAATCAGGCGGACACGCAAGGTCCGGTCAACGGCTTCGGTGGTGCGCCAGTGTTTAGGGTCCATCACCGCAAAGAGCCATTCGCCGGTTTCCTGCAGGCGGCGGGCCGTATCGTGCCGGATGCGTTCGGTCAGCCACAGCACCTGCGCTCCGTCGGCACCAAGGTAGCAATACGGCAGGGAAAAACAACCCAGAATCAGGGAAATAGCGCGGCTATGCTGCGCAAAAACGGCCATTCCCTGCTTCATTTGCGCAGAGTCAGCCCAGTCGGGCAGCGGGCGATATTGGTCAAAAAAGGGTGCCAACAGCTCCGGAAAGGGCATTTCGCCGGTTTGCTTGCCCGTCGTCAGCCACGGCATCAGGGTCCGCAGGGCGGTTGGGCCTTGTTGCTGAATCAGCGCATCGATAATGGCATCAGCCGGCGGGTCACCTTGCTGTCGGCAGGTGTGCAGCAACGCATCGGGAAACGGTCGGGTAGTTTGTATCGGGTAAGCAGGCATAGCCGGTCAGGTCAGTATATACCCCCATAACCGTCTGTTCAGCCGATTGGTTTACAGCTGAATCTGTAGCCCGTCGTAGCCAAGCCGGATAGAAGGCGGCAGTTCGTTTTCCACATCGCGGTGTGTACCCAGCTTGTGGCTGATGTGGGTAAAATACGTCCGTTCGGCGCGGATGCGTTCGGCCAGCGCAACGGCTTCGTCGAGGGTGAAATGCGAAATATGCGGCTGGCGCTGCAAGGCGTCGAGCACCAGCACACGGGTACCGTATACTTTTTCCAGCTCTTCGTCCGAAATGTAGTTGAGGTCGGTCAGGTAGGTAAAGTCGCGCACGCGGAACCCGTAGACCGGCAGTTTGTGGTGCATGACATTGATGGGCGTAAACCGCACGCCGCGAATCTCAAACGGCTCATCATCAATCTCATGCGGCTGAATATGGGGAACGCCGGGGTATTTGTGTTCGGCAAAAATATAGGCGAACTCGTTTTTGAGCTGCGCCAGTACCCGGTCACGGGCATAGATGGGAATTTCCTGATTCTGGCGGAAATTAAACGCCCGTACCTCGTCAAGGCCGGCGGTGTGGTCTTTGTGCTCGTGGGTAAACACCACTGCATCGAGCCGTTTCAGCCCCATCCGCAGCATCTGCTGGCGGAAATCCGGGCCGGTATCCACCACAACACTCACATCATCGACCGCCAGATGGATCGAGGTGCGCAGTCGTTTATCACGGAAATCGGTCGAGCGACATACTTCACACTCGCAAGCGATTAACGGAACCCCCGAAGAAGTACCGGTGCCAAGGAGGGTAACAAGCATACAGAGTGAAAGGGCGAAAGAGCGAAAGAGCGAAAAACGCAGCAGCTTGCTTCGCTCTTTCGCTCTTCCACTCGTTCACTCATTATTTATCCGTGAGTTGGTTCACTACTTCGACCAGACGGTCAAAGTTCAGAGGCTTCACCAGCACATCGTTGAAGCCGGCCGTTTTGAATTCTTCTTCTGTGTAATTTTTAGCATTACCGGTAATGGCAACCACCGGAATAGCCGCTTTTTTCTCGTCGGCCAACGCTCTTACCCGGCGTACACACTCCATACCATCCATAATCGGCATGTTAATGTCTAACAACAGGATATTGAAATCTTCTTTTTCCAGAATCTGAAGCACTTGTTCTCCGTTTTTCACGGCAGTGATATCGTAGTTCTGGAACTCAAGAATTTTGCGGGCCAGGTTTTGGATAACGGAACTGTCTTCGGCTATCAGGACGCGCTTAGCTGACATAGTTGGAATTTGAATGTTTTTGGGCAGGTGAAATTAGCGATAAATCCGCAAATGCAAAAGAAACGCTGATTTTGGCGTTTTTGAACCAGTAAACGGTTCTAACCACAAACACCGGATCATCGTTCGGGCATCAGACATTCATCCCGTTTTTTACCCTGTTTCACTCTTCATTTACCATCATTCATCGGAAAAGGTTCCGGCCTGCCCGCACGAGCCGCTAGTTTTGATCCGGCAACTATCGGCTGCATCACCATGAAATTACCTCTGCTGATCGGAACAACACTACTCATGACACTACCGGCCATCGGGCAAACTATCCTCAAAGGACGGGTTACCGATGCCAAAGGACGGGCACTGCCGGGCGCCAACGTATTCATCAAAGGTACCTACGACGGCGCCAATACTGACAGTACGGGCAGTTTCCGCTTCCGGACCAGCCGCAAGGATACCGCCACGCTGGTGGTCTCGTTTATCGGTTACGAGCCGTTTACCGGAAAAATGACGCTCTCGGCAAATCAGCCCAATGTGGCAGTCCGGTTGCAGGAAGCCGCCAGTGAACTCAACACCGTCGTCATCACGGCCGGCGCGTTCGAGGCGTCCGACGAACGGAAAATGACCATGCTCAAACCCATGGACATCGTGACTACCGCCGGCGCCCAGGCCGACATTACGGCGACCATGAACCTGCTGCCGGGGGCTCAGCGCGTCGGCGAACAGGAAGGAATGTTTGTCCGTGGCGGGTCCAACCTCGAATCAAAGGTGGTTATCGACGGCATGATTGTGCAGAATCCGTATTTCAGCTCCCTGCCCGATGTCCAGTCGCGCGGGCGGTTTCAGCCGTTTATGTTTAAAGGAACCTCGTTCAGCACGGGCTGTTATTCGGCGCAGTACGGGCAGGCCCTGTCGTCGGTGCTGCTGCTGAATACCAACGATAAAAACACGAACAACGGCCTGAGCATCGGCCTCAACCTCATCAGTGCCAACGTCGGCATTGACCATGAAACAAAAAACGCATCCATCTCCGGGTCGTTGTATTACGGCAACCTGAAACCGCTGTTTGCACTTATCCGCCAGAACATCGACTGGGTACACGACCCCGAATTTGCCGGTTCGTCGCTGACCTACCGCCTGCGCCCCACTAAAAACGGGCTGCTAAAAGTGTATGGCATGTATTCGGCCAGCCGGCTGGCCATGAACTTCCGCGATCCATCGGTGGAAACCGGCCCCGCAGGCCCCGGCAAAACGGCCATCGACCAGACCAACCGCAACGCCTTTCTGACCAGCACCTATACCGATAGCTGGGACGAAGGCCGCTGGCTGCTCAACACCGGCCTTTCGTATAGCCGCAACAACGACCTTATGACCTTCAACGGCCTTGACTTCGGCCGGTCCGACAGCCGGACGCAGGGGCGTCTGGTGCTGACCCGGCTGCTGGCCCGCAATAATTCCGTGCTGTTCGGTACCGAGATACACCATATTGCGCTGACAAACGGGGTAATGGGAACCCGCTACCAGCTCAGCGACACCTACATGGCTGCCTTCGTTGAGTCAGAACTGTACCTGAGCCGCAAGCTGGCCGGCCGCATCGGGGTTCGCGGCGAGTACTCCTCGCTAATCCGGGATGTTAATCTGGCCCCGCGCCTGTCGTTTGCCTATAAAACCGGGACATTCAGCCAGATTTCGCTGGCCGCCGGACAGTTTTACCAGACACCCGACTACCGCTATCTGTACCTCAACAAGGACCTGACCTACGAGCGGGCCGATCACCTGATCCTGAACTATCAGCTGATCAGAAACCAGCGCACGTTCCGGATTGAAACGTTTTACAAAAACTACGCGGCGCTGGTCCGCGAGTTTACCGGTCAGGCATTCGATACCAACCCCTACCGATTTCCGTGGGGACGTACCGACAACACCGGTAACGGCTACGCAAAGGGTTTCGACGTATTCTGGCGCGATCAGAAAACGGTGAAAGGACTCGATTACTGGGTGACGTACAGCTATGTCGATACCAAACGGCTGTTCAGTCAGTACAGCATGGCGACCACGCCGTCGTTTGTCTCAAACCACAACGCCAGTCTGGTGACCAAGCGGTATTTCAACAAATTACGGACAAACATGGGGCTGACCTACACCTTTACCAGCGGCCGGCCCTACTACAACCCGAACCGGAACAACGAACGCCCCGGCGACTATTTCAGCGACCGTACACCGGCCGTGCATAATCTCAGTTATTCGGCAAGTTATATCACGGCGGTCAAAGGCAACTTTCTGGTTCTTTATGCCACTGTCGATAACATCCTGAATACCAGAAACGTCTTTACATACCGCTATACACCTGACAACAAAACGCGCTACGCCGTCGGTCCGCAATCATACCGGAGCTTTTTCATCGGCGGCGTCATGATGCTGTCGAAAAAGGCAAAAGTTGACATTAACCAGCTGTAGGAGTATAATTTCTTTTAAACCAACTCAATCACCAGTAAAAGACAAACCAGATACATGAAAACGATCATCATTACTCTCACTGCCTTGTTGCTAGGCGCTTCCTCACCGGTTTGGGCACAGTCTGAACAGTACACACAGGCGATGAAAGACGCGCTCGGCACCATGAAAGGCTATTCCGAAAAAACGTCGCCTGCCGACATGCTTGCGATGGCCAATCAGTTTGAACGCATTGCCGGTGTGGAACAGAAAGAATGGCTCCCGCGCTATTACGCCGGTCTGATGTATGTATACCTGGGCTTTATGGGGAAGGATGCTGCCGAAAAGGACAAGTACCTCGATCAGGCCGATAAATACCTGAAAGAAGCGCAGGCGCTGGCTCCGAAAAATGATGAACTGGCCGTGCTGAAAGCGTATATTGCTCAGTCGCGGATGGTAGTTGATCCAATGAACCGCTGGCAGACCTATGGGGCAACCTTCCAGGAGGCCGTTGCCGAAGCCAAAGCGCTGAATGCCGGTAACCCGCGTCCGTATGTGCTCGAAGGCCAGTCGCTGTTCTATACACCGGAGCAGTATGGCGGCGGGGCCAAAGTCGCCTGCCCGCTGCTTCAGAAAGCCGCCGAAAAATTTACTACCTTTAAACCTGCCAGCGAGCTGCACCCGAACTGGGGCAAAAACGAAATCAGCCCGATGCTGGCTAAATGCCAGTAAGCCGATAATGACTATGACCCGCGAACAACTGGAACAATCCATCCGGAACGCCGCCACCGACCGATCACGTCCGGTCCGGATGCGTGGTTCGAATCTGGCCAACTTTGATTTCAGCGGCCTGAATCTGACCGGAGCCGATTTCAGCTTCTCCAACCTGCAGAACGCTAACTTCAACGGGGCGATCCTGCACGAGGTAAACCTGAGTTTTGCCAACCTGCAAAATGCGTCCTTTGTCGATGCCGACCTGACGGGGGCTAACCTGAACTTTTCGGGTCTCGACGGGGCGGATCTCAGCGGGGCCAACCTGGAGGGTGTCTCCATGTCGTTCAGCGCGGCCAGTCCGCCGAAAATACACAATCCGTTTGCGGGCGATGAGCCCATTACGCTGACGACCCTGCTCCGGCAGCGCAGTGTTTTAGGCATTTTCATTACCATGATGCTGGGGGCCTTTATTCTGTACGGGATCAGCGCCATCGTTTATTTCACGGGCCTGATGACCAATCAGGCAGACCCTGTTCTGGCCAGAATGAACCAATGGGTATTTACCCAGAACATGGTGTCGGGTATAACCATCTCCCTGCTGGCCAGTGGCCTGTCTCCGTGGCTGGATAGCCTGCACATGAGAGTCTGGCAGCGGCATCTGCTGTTGTCCGGCCTCGCCATCGTTTTCTGGATGGTCGAGCAGATGTTTATTTACCAGTTCGGAGGCGGTCGTGAGGCAGTAAGTGCACTGATTCCCAATATGCACAAGTACCGCTCAACCATGGTTGAGCTGCCCTGGTATTTATATGCAACGGGGCCGCTGACGGTGGCCAACCTGCTGTACTACCTTCAGCGGCAGGGCCGGCAGCTGACCCGCAAACTGTCGGAGCAGGAATACCGGCTCCTGAACATGGAAAAGCTGAAAACGCGGGCCGAACTGGATGCGCTCCAGGCCAAAATAAACCCGCACTTCCTGTACAATGCCCTTAACAGCATCGCCAGCCTGGTCCACGAGGACCCCGACAAAGCCGAGGAAATGACCCTGCTGCTGTCGAAACTCTTCCGCTATACCACCGGCCGCGATGGTTCTCATTTCAATACGCTGTTCAACGAGCTTGAAATGGTCCGCACCTACCTGAAGGTCGAACAAGTACGGTTCGGCGAACGGCTTCAGTTCAGCGTCGATTTGCAGGAAGCGAACCTCGGCGATGTACAGATTCCGCAGTTTCTGCTGCAACCGCTAGTCGAAAATGCGGTCAAACACGGTATTTCGAAGCGGGCTGACTCTGGTCGGATCGACATCAAAATTTACGAGCAACAGGGCTGGCTCCACCTCAGTGTCCACGACAACGGGCCGGATTTTTCCGAAGATATGAGCGGCGGCTACGGACTCCGCAGCATTCAGGACAAGCTCAAATTACTCTATGCCGACGATGCGAAGGTCGAGCTCCATAATCAGCCGTATAAACAGGTATTGCTTTCGATGCGGATGACGACCCTGAAACAGGTCGTGAGTAGTGATAGATTTAATTTTAAAGGTTCAACAGACGCACGCGCCTAACGTATGAATTTTCCGTTAACCACCCTCTTAATTGACGACGAAGCACTGGCCATCAGCCGCTTAAAACGTTTACTGAGTAAGTTTGATAATTGTTTCGACATCATAGGCGAGGCGGGCAATGGTGCCGAGGGCCTATCGCTGGTCGAAGCCAAACGCCCTGATTTAATTTTTCTGGATATTGAGATGCCGCTGCTCAACGGCTTCGAGATGCTATCCCGGCTAACGTACATGCCCATGGTCGTTTTCGCCACAGCCTACGACCAGTATGCCATCCGTGCGTTTGAGGAACACTCTGTGGATTACCTGTTAAAGCCTGTCGAAACCGAACGCCTCGAACGGACGGTCCAGAAAATCCGCTCCTTCATTGACCTTTCCCGCTCCTCAGCCGCCGACGATGACGTGCCACCCGCTTTACATCCGGCCGATAACCTGATGCGGATGCTGGAGCAAATGCGGCCGAAAAAGGAAATTTATTCGATTTCGGTAAAAACGGGCGATAAAATAAAGCTCGTGCCGCTTTCGGAAATTGCCTTTTTCGAAGCCGAGGACAAATACGTATTTCTGTCTACGCTCGACGGCCAGAAATTCCTGACGAGCTATACCGTAACGACGCTGGCCGACAAGCTGCCGGAAACGTTTGTCCGGGTCAGCCGCTCGACGCTGGTCAACAGCCACAAAATCAACGAAATACACCGTCATTTCGATGGTAAGTTCCTGCTGGTTATGGCTGACAAAAAAGCGACCAAAGTCCAGACCGGCTCTACCTACGGTGATGCTATCCGGCGGTTGATGGAGATTTAACAGTCCGGATGCTGCCCGGCGTTTTGTGCCATGGCAAACTATGATATTGTTGGTCCCTTTAGTCTTTCTACGGTCAAAAACAATATTAAGAATCAGTCTAAATAAATTGGAGAATTACGAATCGTGCCCTACTTTTGCACTGTTTATAATTATTCCAAATAAATGAAATCACTATACAACCTCGTTACACTTATCACGTTATGCCTGTTAACTGTTGTATCTGAGGCAGTTGCTCAACATCATGGAACGATCACCGGTATTGTCAAAACCAGCGACGGTAATCCGGCAGCTTTCGTAAACGTCGGCTTGAACGATACCCGCAAAGGCACCATCTCGGCCGAAGACGGCTCATTTACGCTCCGGACGATCACACCCGGTACCTATACGCTACGTACGACATTTGTCGGCCTGAAGGAACAGGAAAAGACCGTGACTGTTAAAGCCGGTCAGACCGTAACCGTTGATTTCTTGCTGGACGAAAACACCGCTCAGCTCAGCGAGGTGGTCGTCAAAGGAACCAACCGCGCCGTTACTGCCGGTAAAGCAACTATCGCTACGCTCGACATGCCCCAGACAACGGGCGTCGTCAGTAGTGTCGTTATCGAAAACCAGCAGATTTCCCGCCTGGGCGATGCCCTCAAAAACGTCAGCGGTGTATCATTGACGCAACAGCGGCAGGGCGTTGCGGAAACGTTCTCGGCCCGTGGCTACAGCATCAGCATTGCCGGTGCGGCAGGCAGCATCTTTAAAAACGGGGTAATTTCAAATACGGCCGGGTTCCCGGAAGCCAGTACCCTCGAATCCGTAGAAGTGTTAAAAGGCAGTTCAGCGCTGTTGTATGGCAACGTATCCGGCGGTCTGGTAGTAAATATGGTCACCAAAAAACCTAAGTTCAATTGGGGCGGCGAGGTATCGATGCGGGCCGGCAGCTTCGGCTTATACAAACCGATTTTTGATGTCTACGGACCGCTGAGCAAGAATCTGGCGTTTCGTGTGGTAGGCACTTACGAAAATGCAAAGAGCTACCGCGATGTGGTGAAATCAGACCGGATGTACGTGAACCCGTCGCTGCTTTACAAGCTCGGCAAAAAGACAACCATCCTGCTCGAAGGCGATTACCTGAAAGCCAACATCACACCCGACAACGGCGTGGGCTCGCTGAACGCCAACATGGACGCCATCATTCCGGACGTGCCCCGGTCGCGGTTTATCAATACCAGCTGGGCCTATAACCGCATGGAGCAGGCCAGCGGTTCGATGAATATCCAGCACGATTTCAACAACCAGTGGAAGGTCAACGCCATTGTGTCGGCGCAGCAAACCGATATTTCCATGTTCGGCGCCGGCGTACCCAACAACAACGTGGCAGCCAACGGTGACTGGAGCCGTGCGCTGAGCCGTACGCTGACATCGGAAAAAAACAAAACGGCGCAGATAAACATCAACGGCCGGTTCTCAACGGGCAGCATCGGTCACCAGTTGCTTATCGGGTCTGATCTGGTTGCGATCACGAGTGTCAGCAATGCGTTTACCATCACCAGCAATGGCGTCGGCGTAACGACCTACGACAAGATCAACATTCTCGATCCGGCCAAATATGAGCAGCGAACCGACATTCCGGACAGCCGCGCCATTACCCGCACAACCTCACCATCGTACCGTGCCGGTGTATACGTACAGGACCTGATTACGCTGACCGACCACATCAAAGTCTTTGCCGGTATCCGCTGGTCATATCAGAAGACGCTGCAAACCAGCATCCTTGACCTGCGTACCGATGCCGCAACCCGCGGCACAGCCCAGACTAAATATGACCGCGCGTTCTCGCCCAAGCTGGCGCTGATTTATCAGCCGACAAAAAACACGTCATTCTTCGGCAGCTACTCCAACAACTTCACCATCAACACCGGTGTCGATATTTACGGACAAATCCTGAGCCCGTCGATTATCGACCAGTTTGAAGCAGGGGTTAAAAATGAATTTCTGGACGGACGCCTGCGGGCAAACTTCAGTATCTACAAAATTGTCAACAGCAACTTTGCGCAGATGGCGCTGACCAAAGCCGACGGTACGCCCAACACCGACACCAACGTGAAGGAGCTGACCGGCCAGACAACCAGCGACGGCCTTGAAGTTGACATCAACGGCAATTTGTCGAAAAACTGGTTTTTTATCGCCGGCTATGGCTATAACTACATGCGTTATACCAACACATCGACCGCCAAAGGAGCACCGATCCTGGGTGAGCGCCTGACCAACAACCCCGCCCATACCGGTAATGCCACGATTTTCTATACGTTTGATCTGCCACAGCTGCGCGGCCTGAAACTGGGAGCATCAGCATTTTATACGGGAGCCCGTTACGGAGGGAATAACAACACCGTTGGCCAGACACCGGAGTTCAGCCGGCTGATTCCGCTGACCGGCTTTGCCACCTTCGATCTGTCGGCCGGCTACAGCTACAAACACGTGTCGATTCTGGCGAAGGTATCCAATATTACCAATGAGCTGAACTACCTGATTCACGACCGGTACAGCATTATGCCGATTCCGCCGCGTCAGTTCACGACTACATTGACCTATAAATTCTGATTGCACATACCTTCCCTTGTCAACGCCCGCCGGTGATTCACCGGCGGGCGTTTTTTATGTGATCAGGAAACCACCTTCACCGTTACCACACCCGGTACAGAGCGCATCAGTTGCATCAGACCGGTTGGTTTTTCCTTGCCGGGCACAGCAACAGCCACGTGCCCTTTAACGCGCACGCCGTCGCCTTCCAGCTGCATCCCCATAATGCGGTAATCTTCGTCCGCCGGGATAGCATTGGTCAGGTCGCCGACAAAGCCGATGCGGTCAAACCCCAGAATCTGGTAAACATGATGTTGGTAACTCGTGTGGTGTTCCATAATTGTTGTTGTTTTGTTCGTGTAAAAAGTGAGATATACCTAACTAACACCTATACGACCGGACTTAATTCCAGTACGGCGTCAATAATTCGCGCCGGATCGGGTAACCGGTCAAAATATTCCGCTATGCTGTGGCAGGTAATGATCCGGTCCGGATTTACCACGTATATAGCCGGCAGAAAAACATCGTCTGAAATGCCGGAAATCCGGTCCCAGACGGGATCATCTTCCGAATAAAGACCAAACCGCCGCGCGACCGAAAGCCGCGTATCCTGCGCAATCAGCAAATCCACAGGGCCAGCCTGCCGCGCCACGATCTTTGCCCGCTCATCGGAAAAGACCAGCAAATTAGCCCCGACCGCTTTCAGGCCATACGACAACCGGACCAGTGTTTCGAGGTATGGCCGGGCATAATGGCCCCAGTTCGGGCTGTAAAAGGCAATGACCAGCGGCTGGTTATCGAGCAGATCGTCAATTGACGTAAAAAAGCCAGGCACTCCGGACGTGTCCCTGTCGTCGGTCCGGTTTACAAGGTTGAGATACGGTAGTTTATCACCGGTTACCAATGGCTTTAGCTTATGGGTTGCAGTGCGGTCTTTCAGCATGATTGTGCGAATTTCTTCCCCTTCGTTTTCAATTTCGTACAGCATGGTTCGGTCTGTTTGATACAGGTTATTGTTCGGTTAAAGACTTCCGTAGAGCGTTTGCAGGTAATAGCGCCGTAGTTCCCGGAAGTAAAAAATGTAGATAAATGCCACAATGCCGCCCGTAACGATCAGGGCCGTGTGTGGCCAGTAGAGGTACAACCCGATGGCAACCAGACTAAACCGGACCCATTCCAGGTAAAATACCCACCGGCGCTGTTCCAGAATACAACCGATATTTACCAGCGTCAGGGCCAGAAAGATGCCGGTAATAACCTTAGGCAGGGCCGGAACCTGATGCTCGAAGAGGCTCAGGCAGAACAGCACCACAATCGAAACAATGAGCTGTATAAGCACATAGCCCCGAAACCGTTGTGTACTGGCCCGCTGCTTGTGTTTCGACAAAAACCGGCGCTCGGCCAGCCCCCGGAGCGATTCATCGAAATCGGCCGGCCGGCCAAACACAACCTTTAGTTTGTTGAGCAAGCCATGCTGCCGCTGTACGGCATACCAGATTTCGATCAGAAAATGAAAATGCTGCCACAGAAAACTATGGCTGTTCAGGGGTTTCGTGAGGCCGAATACCGGTTGCTCGTCTTCTTCCTGAAACGTCCCGAAGAGCTTATCCCAAATGATAAACATATCGCCGTAATTCTTGTCCAGGTAGCGCGGGTTGATAGCGTGGTGGACGCGGTGGTGCGATGGAGTCACCAGAAAATATTCCAGAACCCCCAGTTTGCCGATCAGCTGCGTATGGGTAAAAAACGGATAAGCCCCGTGGACCAGGAGAATGGTAATGATCATACCCGGCGGAAAACCGATTACCGGCAAAACCGCCCATATCGTTGTCCGGACAGCCGCCTGAAATACCGTGATGCGGGTTGCCGCCGTATAATTAAAATCCTCACTCTGGTGATGCACGACGTGTACGCCCCAGAACAGGTTAATTTCGTGGCCCAGCCGGTGATACCAGTACCACAGAAAGTCGGTAGCCAGCAGCAGCAGTATCCACAGCCAGACCGTCGGCTTAATGTCAAACAGGGCAAAATGATCGTGCAGGTACGCATAAACGCCGAAAAACAACGACGTTGTAAACAGATCGGTCAGCCGTTCGGCTACCCCGATGCTCAGATTCGCGATTGACCGGTCAAACTGAAACAGGTTTCTTCCCTGCCGCCGTGCGACCCAATATTCCACACCGATAAAAAACAAAAACAACGGTATGGCAAACGCTTTGAAGTTGATCCCGTGCATAAGCAATAACAGCAATAGTCGATGCTGTAGATAGAGTTTTAGTATTTATAGTCTATTGATTTAATGGATTTATTGCAAATAAACGAAGTCCTCCGTATTAAAGTCAAGTATTTGGCCCGAAAATGATTCCTTAAAAAAATAAAAAAACACCAGCGTAACGCCGGTGCCTGGGAAGCCGTAGGGTAAACAGTTATGCCGCCCGGTGCTGAACCGTCCGGCTGGTTGTCCGCAGTTTGCGCGTATTGCCTGCTTCATCAAAGACTTCAGCCGAGACCGCGCCGAGATGATAGGCCCGTTTGAGAATAAAATCAAACGGCAGGTTAAAGTAGCCGGATACTTCGGAGCGGAAGCTGTCAGGAAATTTGGTCAGCCGGAGTCCGAAGAAATTACGGATATCGGCTTCCGGCAGCAGGGTGGCCAGCGCCACGCGTTCGGCTTCGGCCAGCAGTTCCTGCCGCGACGCATACAGCTTTTCGAGGCCGATGGAAGCCGTCAGGATGGCCAGAAACAGGTTTTTATACATCCCTGTGAGTTCGGCCGGCAGCATAATCCAGCCCTGATCCCGAAAGAGACCCGAGAAGCCGGTAAGGCCCTCAACGCCGCGCAGTTCTCCCGCCATCATCGTATCGGGAAACTGCAACCGGTCGTCGGTTTTCTGCATGCGGTATACGACCGCCTCAACGGGAAGTTTCTGGAACAGCACATCAACCGGCAACACATGCGATTGATCCCACTGATCGGTCAGGCGGGCAAACATCGACTCATTATACACGAGTTTATCGGGCGTTCCGAGGCTTATCAGCATCCGGCGATAAGCGGCCAGAAAGTCGATAGCAAGTTGGTTTGGATGTTGTTTTGATCTAGCCATTAAGCAGTGCTGCACGTGCTCCGGCAGCCATTAGTTGCTGTCTCTTATACACATCT
>NZ_CAMFHL010000162.1 GCF_945952095.1 uncultured Arsenicibacter sp.
CGCTGATAAAGGACCTACGGAGCGAAAACGGGACATTTGCGGGCAATATCTGGGCCCCCAAATTGTTCTACGACCAAAAATCCGGTGAGTATATACTGCTCTGGTCATCTTCATTCAAAGATGCCGGCTGGAAGGAAAGTCAGCTCTGGTATTCACGGACAAAGGACTGGAAAACGTTTACCCCTGCCAAAGTACTTTTCAGCCCGCCCTATTCTGTGATCGACGGAACCCTGCTGGAGCACAAAGGCACTTATTACCTCTATCATAAAGAAGAAGAATTCGGTGCTAAAACCGGCGAGCGCCGGGCAATCCGGCTAGCTACGGCCAAAAGCCCGGAAGGCCCGTATACGGTCGTTGACGGACATCTGAACGGCGGCCAGATCGTACCGGTCATTACCGAAGGTCCCTCAATCAGCAAAGACCCCGTTAAACCCGGATGGCTTTTGTATTATGACTACTGCATGACCAACCGCTTCGGAGCTTCCTACTCGCCGGATCTGGTGCACTGGACCGTTGACGATCAGGTTAGTTTCCCGTCAGAAGCGAGGCATGGCTGCGTATCCGTTATTTCGGCAGAAGAAGCGAAAGCGCTGGTCGGAGCCTATCACTGATCAGTTGCCGCAGCAGACAGGTTGCCATAGCCGGTCTGCTGTTCTCCTGCTGCACATTAAAAAAGTATAATCCGGATTTTAATGACTCCGTTACGTCTTTCTGCGTTATTTATCCCGGAATACAGGCCCTCACCACAAACCTGGATTCCGGTTAACCATGAAAGAACGGATGCTGTATACATTCACCTGGCTACAAACCTTCTTTAAACGTTGGTGGAAACAGATCGTAACGATCAGTATGCTGATCATCGGCGCAGTTTTTGTGTGGCACGACGGTCCGGAACTGGCTTCTGCTATCCGGTTGATTCCGCAGACACCGTGGCCGGTTGCCCTGCTCTCCTTCTGCGTTTCGCTGCTCTATATTCTTTGTAACAGCTTAATTTATGTCGGTAGTTTCGGGTCGGTTGGCGCTAAATTACCCCTTCGCGAAGCCATCGTCCTGTGGTTACGGCGTAATTTTATCAGTGTTTTTTTACCCGCGGGTGGTGCCATTTCGCTGTTATTCTACAACCAGTCTCTCCGGAAAGCAACCGCCTCGCGGCCGGCCATGAATCAGGAACAGCTGTCCACAGGAGGGCTGATTTTTCTGGCGGTCGGCTACGGTTCTCTGCTGTTAGTAGCCTTACCGGTGCTGATCCTGGGCATTGAACAGGGCTTACCCGGCAATTCGGCCGGCGCGTTTCTGGCACTGGCAATACTACTGGCCGGACTTTACTACGTTTTCAAGTCCTACTATGCGCAGGGCACTGTTTTTGTCTATCTGGAAAAACACTTTCCGGCGATTCAGCGGTCGATGGAGCAGTTCCGGTTTAAATCCTCGCTGAACCGACGGTCGCTGCTGAACGCTCTGGTTGCGTCTACCGGCGTTGAAATCTGCGGGATTGCGCACGTTTACCTCGCCGCTTCGGCCATTGGGCA
Organism: uncultured Arsenicibacter sp.; assembly: GCF_945952095.1. Lineage (GTDB taxonomy): Bacteria > Bacteroidota > Bacteroidia > Cytophagales > Spirosomataceae > Arsenicibacter. The sequence continues at coordinate 1,530 of NZ_CAMFHL010000162.1, forward strand.
TCCGGTTTCCTTTTCACTGGCACTAACAACCTATGTCATTGCCACCCTGTTTTTTGCCTTGTCGCCGGTTTTACGCGGGCTGGGAGCGGTTGAAACCTCAATGACCATTGTACTGACCCAGGTGGGTGGTTTTGACTTAACAACAGCACTGGCCATCACCCTGTATTATCGTTTATTTGAGTTCTGGACCCCTCTTTTACTCGGTTTGCTCAGTTTTCTGACCCAGAAAAGCAATCTGCTGCTGCGTATTCTTCCTGCTTTTCTGACAATTTGTGTGGGGATTATCAACCTGTTTTCGGCACTGACACCGGGGCTTCCGCAGCGCATGAAATTACTGGAAGGATTACTACCTACCTCGGTGATGATTGTGTCAAATTACGTGGTAATCGGGACCGGCCTTGTGTTGCTGGCACTGGCTATCGGCCTTATGCGCGGTTACCGGGACGCCTGGTTCCTGACTATTGGTACTATCAGTCTGTCAATGGTACTGCACCTGACCAAGGCATTTGATTTTGAGGAAGCTGCGTTCTCCGGCATTGTTCTCTTGATCCTGTTGTATACGCGCCACAACTATACCTTAGCCGTCCCGTCGATCCGGCGGTTGACACGCTTGCCGGTGCGTCGCCGGCGAACATCTGCGGCTCTGGTCCCCACCACGCGGCAGACCGCGAAAACGGCAGCAGGCATCCTGGCGGCCTACGGTCAGGGGCCGCTCGATTATTTTAAACTCTACAGCGATAAAGAACTGGTTTGCTTTCCGGATGATCAGGCCTTTGTCTCCTACCGTTTGTCGGGCCGGTATGCCGTGGTACTCGAAAAACCGGTTTGCCCGCCCGGTCAGCTTCAACAGGTCGTCCACCGGTTTGACCGGCTCTGCAAGCAACACGGCTATCTACCCCTCTACTACCGGGTCGATACCGCCGACCTGCCCCCTTTCAAAGCGCTCGGCAAACTGGCCCTGCACATCGGCGAAGAAGGGCTTGTAGACCTTGCCGGTTTTTCGCTGGAAGGTCGCGATCACAAATCGCTGCGAAACGCGCTGAAACGGGTTCAGGGCGCGGGATTCAACACAAAAATCTATGCGCCACCCGTAAACGGGGGACTTATCCAGCAACTCAGAGCCGTTTCGGATGAATGGCTTGTTGCCGAAAACCTGCGCGAAACGGCTTTTTCACAGGGAATTTTTGACGCCGCTGAGCTCAGGCAGCAAACCATTATTACGGTAGAAGACAGTGAAGGTAAGGTCATGGCGTTCGTAAACATCATCCCCGACTATGCACCGGATGAGGGCACCTATGACCTGATCCGGAAAACAAACGACGCGCCGAGCGGGGCAATTGATGTGTTGCTGGTCAGCGTGATTCAATATGGCCAGCAGCAAGGCTGGAAATGGCTGAACCTGGGTCTGGCTCCCCTATCCGGACTGGAAGATACCAACAACCTCGCCGAACAGGCCGTAAAACTTGCCTATGAACGTATCCGGGCATTTTCGCACCTCAAAGGCCTGCGGGCCTTTAAAGAGAAGTATGCTACTGTCTGGCGTGATAAGTTTATTGTTTATAACGATGATCTGGATCTGGTACAGGCTTCGTTTGCCTTACAGCAGGTCGGCCGCTATCAGCCCGCAACCATCATTGAGACCGAAACTGTAACCCCGTAACATGCGTAACCTATTGATCCCTGCGCTGGTGCTGACCACGCTTACCGTGTCCCGTGCGCAACCTGTATCACAGTTCACGGACTCATTCGGGCCATTCGGCCGGCTTACCGTATATCGGCCGGCTGTTATTGAGTCGGTGGTGCTGTTTGCTTCCGGAGACGGGGGCTGGAACAAAGGCGTTGTTGATATGGCCGCCCTTTTTACCCGTCAGCATGCGCTGGTTATCGGCATTGATAACGTGTCCTATCTGAACAGCCTGCGAAAGCAGAAAGGTACCTGCGTATATCCGGCTTCGGACTTTGAAAATCTGAGTATTTACATGCAGAAAAAGCTCCGGCTACCGGCCTATCAGAAACCTGTTCTGGTTGGTTACTCGTCCGGGGCAACGGTTATTTACGGCGCACTGGCGCAGGCACCTAAAAATACATTTAAGGGGGCGGTTGCGCTTGGCTTTTGCCCTGATCTGGCCATCAACAAACCGTTTTGCGAAGGCGCCGGCTTAACCTGCAAGGTACTGAAGCCGGGAAAAAGCTATTACCTGAATGCGGTACCAAAACTTTCAGCTCCGTTCTACGCCATTGTCGGGCAGGACGATAAGGTGTGTGACTGGAAGTCAGTAGAAACCTTTCTGGCAAAAATGCAGCATGCCAGCCTCCTCGCTCCTGTCGGTGTCGGGCATGGTTTTCTCAATACGTCCCGCTGGCTAGGCCAGCTGGAGCAAGCCTTTGCGCAGATCACCCGAATACCCGACAGAGCGGGTACACAGGTGCGGGTGCAGACACGGACGCCGGAAACCCGCCTACCCGTTACCGTCACCGGTAAACCCGGTCCGGGTACAAAAACGCTTGCCCTGATTATTTCGGGCGACGGCGGGTGGACTAGTTTTGACGAGGATCTGGCAAAGGGCTTTGCGGCGGGCGGTATTCCGTCGGTCGGGCTTGATGCCCAATCCTATTTCTGGGAACGAAAAGATCCGGAATCGACCACGCGGGATTTGTCATTGTTGTTAAGTGAGTACCTGCAGGAATGGCAGCTGAACGAGATTATTCTGGTAGGCTATTCGTTCGGGGCCGATATTATCCCGTTTATTACTAACCGCTTACCCCTTCCGCTCAAAGAAAAAGTAAAAGGCACATTGCTGCTTTCGCCGGACCGCCATGCTGATTTTGAGATTCACCTGTCGGATATGCTGAACCTGTCGCAGGATGACCCTTATGACGTTTTAGCCGAAGTTAAAAAAATACCGGCCGGGAAAGCCATCTGCGTTTTTGGCCAGGAAGAAGATACAGAAACGATTCAGGCTTTCCGCACAGCGGGTGTCCATGTCGTGCTGCTGCCGGGCGGTCATCACTATCAGGGCGATCCTGCCCTGCTTGCCGAAAAACTCATCAAAGCTCTCTGACCTTTACCGGCAGCGTGGATTACCACCTCAGTTGCTCCAGCTTCTCCGGATCAGATACGATAATCTTACTCCCCTGAAGCTGAATTAACCCTTCATCGCGGAAATCACCTAAGGTCCTGATGAGCGATTCGGTGCCGGTTCCGGCAAGGGTGGCCAGTTCTTCCCGGGTCAGCGCAACGGTCAGCGACGTGCCGGCATCCTTGCGGAAGTGCCGTACATATTTCAACAGTCCGCCGGCAACGCGTTTCCGGAGCGAATTATAGGCCAGTCCGAGAAGCTGGCGTTCCTGATCGGCAATGGTATTGGCCATCAGCCGGATAAAGGCCTCTGCCACATCGGCGTGCCGGAACAGCAGTTCCAGAAAATCCGCTTTCGGAATATAAATGAGGTGAGTCTCTTCCAGCGCCATGGCCGTATCCTCATACGATGCATTTTCCAGAAGGGGCGTAAACCCGAAAAAATCCCCTGGCGCGAAAAGCCCTGTCACCCACTCCTTTCCGTCTTCGTTTTCGCGGACCGTCCGCACCTTGCCGCTCTGCACAAAAAAGATTTTCGACGGCAGATCACCTTCCTGATAAATGACCTTCCGGCGCGCAAAAACGTGGGTCTTACGATCCCGTGCCATGGCGGCCAGTCCTTCCCGATGCTGCACATCCTGCAAAAAATCGGTTAACGAGTTCCCGGAGTTGGGCAGCTCCCGCCGCCGGTCTGCCATGCGTAACCGTGTTTCGATGGCGCTGATCAGCTCGGCCTCGCCAAAGGGTTTGGTCAGGTAATCGTCTGCGCCCAGCTCCATGCCTTTGCGCAGATCAGCCCGTTCGGCCTTGGCCGTCAGAAATATAAACGGAATGTGCATCAACTCAGGATGGTGACTGAAAATCTGCAGTACGCCGTAGCCGTCCATGCCGGGCATCATAATGTCGCACAGCACCAGATCCGGTTTACCGGCCAGTGCCGCCTGAATGCCCTCCCGGCCCGATTCTGCCGTAAAAACCTGATAACCGGACAGTTCCAGCAGTTCGGCGGTATTAACCCGTAACTGGGTTTCGTCTTCAATGATGAGCAGCTTACGCGGTGGGTTTCCCATTTTCCTTAATATCCTTAGCCATTTGATAAATCATACCGGCGCTGATCGGTGCCGGATCAGTAAGGGTTTGACTAACCAGATTTTCGAGCAATGTTTTGATATACTGAATCTGTTCCTGAATAATCAGCGCATGCCGCTGCCGGCGGTCCGGTGCATGGTCAAGCTGGGGCAGCAGCATGGCAGAGGTCTGGAGAATTGCCAGCGGGTTCCTGAATTCATGGGAAACCGCTGTAATAAAATCTGATTTACGCTGATTCACCGACCGTTCCTGTTCAAGCAGCGCAGACAGGGTTGCATTTACGTTTTCCAGATCGCTGAGCGATTGCCGCAGTGCTTCCGTCCGCTGTAGGGTAAGCTGCGACAGTTCAGCATGATTTCCGGGCAGGTTCTGCTGATCCAGTTCGTGCAGGTAAACCACATCCGTTGCGCGCAGGAGCAGTAAGTCCTGCCCTTCCATTGCCACTTTAATCATTTTAAGCCAGATCCATATTGTCTGACCGGTATGCAGCACACATTCCTCGCGCCTCTCAACGGTATTCGCGGTTGAAACCTCGTCGAAATACGGGCGAAACGGGCCTTTGCGGAGAAAACCCGCCGGATAAAAGGCAGTAAACGCCTCCGCTGAACGGATCTGAAGCATAGCCATCCCAGCCGGATTCACATACAGCGGTATGCCCGTTTCATACGATAGAATTCCGAAAAAACTCTGCATATCGTTGGCGTATTCCCTGAATACCCGTCCAAGCATGGCGTCCGTTAACATGGCATTTTCAGATCAGTAATGACAAATATCCGTACTGTACTTGTTTTTTTTACTGCTCACGGGCAGGACTTTTTACCACTTCAGGGCATCATATCAAACATTCTCCTGATTTTTCGGTACATTATGGCAGGATTAGCGCTAACCGTACGCGCACACACTACGCATGAATCAGCAACAGGCATCCTTCGGTGATTTATACCGGCAGCTTGAACCAACCGTTCTCGACGATCTTTATCATAACGCTCCTGTTGGTTATCACTCCCTGGATGCCGAGGGAAAAATCATGCTGATTAATGATACAGAACTGCGCTGGATCGGGTATTCGCGGGAGGAAGTGGTCGGGCAAATGTACCTGTACGATATACTGCCACCGGAACAGAAAACACGATTTACCGACGATTTTACCAAAGCGCAGCAAAGCGGTATTCTTAAAGATGAGCGTACTGTACTGATCCGTAAGGACGGGTCCAATTTCCCTGTCCTGATGAACCACTCGGTTATTTTCGATGAAGACGGCCAGTTCCTGATGACCCGCACGGTTGTTATTGACATGACGGTGCAACAGGGGCTGGAAGATCAGATTGTCCGGAAAAACAGCGAGCTCCGGCAGCTCAATGAGCAGTTGTTCGTGCTGAATCAGACGAAAAACCGGTTTATCGGTGTTGTGGCGCACGGGCTACAGACGCCAATTACCAATCTGCGGCTGCTGGCGGCCAAATTCCGTAAAACGGCGGCCACATTAACAGAGCGGCAATCGCAGTGGGTTGACGAGATAGACCAGACCGCCCTGCGCATGAGTGAGCTGATCCGGCAAACGCTGGACGTAAACCGGATCGAACGGCAGGCCAACACCCCCCATTGTACGGAACAGGATGTCTTACCGGCCATTTCAGAACTGCTCAACCGGTTTACCTACATTGCCGAACGGAAAAGCATCCGGCTCCGCCTGGCCTGCGAGACGGAAACGGCGGTCTGCCATACCGATCTGGCCTATCTGACCGAAATTCTGGAAAACCTGCTATCCAACGCCATAAAGTTCTCCCCGGCCGGCAAAACCGTCTGGTGCCACATTGACTGTATACCGGGGCAACTCTGCCTGTCCGTTTCCGACGAAGGCCCGGGTATTCCGCCCGACGAGCAGGTGCATTTATTCAAACCATTTACCAAACTAAGCCCGCAGCCAACGGCCGGCGAGGCTTCTTCCGGTCTGGGTTTATCGGTAGCTAAGGAATACGCCGGCCAGATCGGGGCCACACTTTCCTACACTGACCGGCACCCGGAAACAGGGGCTACCTTTCTGTTACAGCTGCCGGTATAGCCATTCCTGCCCGCGAGTGCCTTTTTTTGTCCAAAAAGCTGCCCACAATCAGGATTTTGCGCTGCCTGCCGGTAGGGTTTGGCTGCGCGCTACCCGCCAATTTTGTTCTGTCAACGTTGCACAACGCAACTGTTTTTTCAACGCTCAACACAGAACGATCATGAAAACGCTCGCAAAATCTGTCTTAACTCTGCTACTGGTCGCATCAATGGCGGCCTGCATGTCATCCGGTGCGCCGAATGATACCGTTACCACGGCCTTCAAACAAAAATTCGGGGAAGTCAAAAACGTGAAATGGACGCATAACGAGGACTTTTCGTATGCCCATTTTGAGCAGAATCACCAGCAGGTTGTGGCTGTTTTCGGAAACGACGGACAGTATATGGCCACCGATCCTGCCAAACCCATTCAGTAATTCATTCACAGACCAATCACTAATACAAAACTGAGTTAGCCATGAAAAAATTAATTGCCGCTCTGGTAATGGCCGGTATGTCATTCGGAGCAACATATGCCCAAACTCCTCTTGCAGATGAAACGCTGGTAATTAAAGCGGTAAAAAAAGGCGATGAACCCAAACAGGTCATGGACGCTGTGAAAAGCGATTTTCCGGACGTAATTGTGAAGGACGTTGCGTTTTTACCATCGGCACTTTACGGCCGCGAATGGGCACTCAGTGAACGGAATAACACCGATAATAAAACAGAGCTGATGTTTTATCAGGTTTCTGCCTACGGGCCAACCGGGCATTTTCAGGCGGTATACGATAAAGCAGGTAAGTTGCTGAGCTTCAAACAGGCGCTGAAAGACGCTGAGTTGCCGGATGCCGTTTCGAATACACTTAAAACCCTTTACGGTGACTGGACCGTTTCCGGTGACAAGGAATATTTTTCCTATGATCTGAAAAAGACGGATGTGGCGTATCGGGTAACGTTAACCAAAGGCCACAAACACAAACACCTGCTTATTGATCCATCCGGTAAAATCCGCCGGAAAGTGTAAGTCCCTCATTTATAACCGGTACAATCTATCAACCTGTAAACTAAATAAACAGCCATGAAATCGTTTGTCTCAGGTTTCTTTATAAACCTGCTCCTTCTGCTGATTACCCGTACTGCCTTTGCTCAGGTTTCAACTGATTACGACAAAACAGTTGACTTCAGACAGTATAAAACATATACCTGGGCCACGCCGGATATTCAGGTCGGGAAGAACCCGGTCTACAACAGTGACCTCATTACCAGCAACATTGAAGCTACGCTTAAGACAGAACTGACCAAACGGGGTCTGAGCCTTAACCCCGAAAGTCCGGATCTGCTGGTTGGTTTTCATACCTACACAGACAAAAAAACCAAAACGGTTAGTTACGGACCGAGCTACCCGCTATACTATCCGTTTGGGTTCAGAGGCGGCTGGCGGTATTTACCCTACGGCTATGGGAACTGGCCCTATGCCTGGAACAACAACATGCAGCAGGTGCCTTATACTGAAGGAACCCTGGTTGTCGATATTGCGGATGCCAAAACCAGACAGCTTATCTGGCGCGGCGTTATCGAAGGTGATGTCTCAAACCCGAACCGGATAGAAAAAGAAGTCACCAAAGGAGTGGAAAAAATTATGAAAGATTATCCGGTGAAGGCGTTTAATTAGCCCCGTGATAACGTACGTAAATAACCCTGAGCAGCTGACTGTTCAGGGTTATTTTTTACCTTTTTCCAGCCTGTATTTCTTTTTACTGAATAGACCGGAAATAGAGATAAAGGGACCGGATTTCCTTATCGCTGTAATGTGCCGTCATTTTCCAGGGCATTTGTTCATTGTCCAGCTGATGGCCGGCCGGTGTTTTTCCGGTACGCAGGGTCGTCATGAATTGCGTTTGAGTCCACTTCCCGACCTGCCCGGAGCGCGTAAGATCCGGAACCGGTGGCTGGCCCGGTGCAAGCGGATCGCCTCCTTTAAAGTCCGGCTGGTGACAACCGGAACACGATACGGCCAGGTATTCGCCGAGTTTTACGCCCATGGTTGTATCCAGCTGCGCTTCAGGCCTGCGTGTATGATCGATCTTTTCAACAGATAAAAGCGGCATTTTCTCAAAATAAGCGAGGGTTTTCACCAACGGCCCGACCGTAGTCTCCGGCAGTTTCCGGTCAACCGGCTGAACCTGCCGGCAGTACGTAATCAGCGCGCTCAGATCCGGCTCAGCCAGCAAGGTGGTTTCGTGTGAAGGCATAAACAGGAGTGGCCTCCCGCGACGGTCGACACCATGGCGGAGCGCCATCATCCAGTCAGCAGCCGTATAATCAGCCGGCAACCCTCCTTTTCCAGTTGTCAGATTGGTCGCGACCAACCGCCCCAATGCCGGATCGTCGGCCATAACCTTGCCGGACAGGTCGGTTCCATGGCATTCAAAACACCCTTTAATGGTCGCCAGATGCTCTCCCCTGACTAATGTAGCCTTATCGGCCTGTCCGGTCAGGGTTTCCTGCTCAAAAGTGTATTGTTTATTCATGCGCTTTTCGATAGACAGACTTATAAAAGCGTAAGCCAGTCCGGCCAGGATACCGATAGCCAGTAAGCCAAGGCCTGCCCATTTTCCGAATTTCAGTAGTTTTTTCATTGTTGTTTACGTTGTCTTGCGGCACCTCGTTCAGGCGGCAGCGGCACAAAATTCCGGAACATAGTTCACAACGACCTACGCGCAGCGGATTTGCAGCTACGCCGGACGGATTAACCGGTGCCGGTAAAGGCGGGCATTCCTGCAAATGGCGCCATCCCGGCTGAGTCTGCTCATGTTCCGGTTGATCCGCTGCCTGCGTCAATTCAGGCAGTATGCCCCTTCTTTTTTTATCCGCGCGGTTTAGTTTTGATTACCAGCGTGCACTACGCGCGTACATGACGCTTTTTCTGACGACGAATATGACAACACTGACAACCGCTGAGCTCTTTCAACCGGAATTAATGACTCCATCCTGGTTAGCCACGAACCGTGCTCCTTCACTGTCCGCCTTTGTGAGCCGGCATCCGGCGGCCGGAGACGTTGAGGTTACGGATATTCAACTGCCATTTATGCGGGCGATCAGCATGAACTGGCAAACCCGGTCAGACTTTTCTCTGGTTGATCCTTCACCCTGCGATGGCATCCATATCAATTTTATGCTGAGCGGTGCCATGGATTCAACGTTTAGCGGCTTACCGGCGCCGCTGGCCATGCGGACCGGTACCCATAACCTGATTCATACCCCCGAAGCAGGGCATATAAACCACATATCCGGCAATCAGCATTTACAGATGCTGCTTCTTCAGATCGATAAATCGTTTTTCGTTTCGTCTCTCGGGGAGGGTGATGCCTGGAGCGATCATCTGTTAACCGAACTGGATGCTGAACGCCCGTTTGCAGGCTCAGCGGCGCCATCAATGATAACCCCGCACATGCTAGGTTTGATCCGTGATACTTGCAATCCCGGTCAGCGGGGGCCAATGCGTAACCTCTTGCTTCAGTCAAAAATGCTTGAGTTGCTCTCCTTACAGCTTGATCAGTTCAGAACACCGGAAAAACCGGCCGGCAATATTCCGGCACATGAAGCCGATAAGCTGCGGCAATTAAAGGCTTATCTCGATACTCACTTTCTCGAAGATCATTCGCTGGCCGGGCTGAGCCGCTACTGTGCCTTAAATGAGTTCAAGGTCAAGAAAGGATTTAAACAACTGTTCGACACAACTGTCTTTCAGTACATCCGGCAACTGCGAATGCAGCACGCCGGATTGCTTCTCCGCAACAGCCCGGTTTCCGTCGACGAAATCGCCGATCAGCTGGGCTATGAACACGCCCAGCATTTTTCAATAGCGTTCAAGAAGTTTACGGGACATACCCCCACCCAATATCAGCTCAGGGCGTGATGTCTTCCACAGAAAATCCATAATACGTAGCCGGGAATCCGTACTGCGTAGGTCATTGTCTGGCTTATCCGGCATTTTTGCAGGGTAAACAACACAACAACTGAACGACGCATGAAACGTTATTTCCAGAATGTAATTATCCCTGCACTGCTCCTGTTCGGCGCGGTTGCCTGTAAAGACACCTTTCAACCGGTTACTCCGGATAAGGATGCTGATAAAGAGGAAGAAATCACAGAAAACGGTATCCGGACCAAACCCGGAGATCCTGCCGGTGCCGCCATTGTCAAAACAATCGGTCCGGAAGGCGGCACCATTGAAACGGCTGACGGAAAGATCCGCCTGACATTGCCGGCAGGCGCCCTGTCGGTTCCGACGCCGGTTTCTATCCAGCCCATTACCAATCATACACCCAACGGCATTGCTCAGGCATATCGGTTTTCACCGGATGGTACCACATTTGCCAAACCCGGCATTCTTTCGTTTACCTACGAAAAAGAGGAAATAACCCTCAACGATCCTGACGCATTTCGCGTTGCCTGGCAAAAACCGGATGGTATCTGGTACAATGTACCGGGCGTAAAAACCGATACGGCAACCCACCGCATTACGGTTCCGATGACACATTTCAGCGATTGGAGCGCGGCTGAAATTGCGCAGCTGGAAAACATGTTCGTTGACTCGAATGAACCGGTTCCAGGTATTTTATCGTGGGGTGAATCTGCCCGTCTGCACCTCAACGTTTTATCACCGCTTGTCAACACAGAAGAGCCGCTTACCTATAAGAATGCGTCAAAGAGCATTACGTGGGCTGTTGTCGGGGGACGAGCAAATGGCACACTGGCGATAAATAACGGGGGCAGTAATACCTACACTGCACCAATGGGAACGCCGGGACAAAACCCGGTTACTATCACCACCACCATCGACTTTACAAATGGTAAAAAAGTAATTCTGCTTAGCCAGTTTGTTATCGGAACCGGCTATATAAAACTAACCTTCGGCGGCAAGGAATACATGCTTTCCGGTGATATGCAGGATGAGTATACGGACTACTTTGAAATCATGGGCGCTACCTTATCCAGTGGCGGCGTGGTCTGCACAATCTCAACAAGTGGCTACAAACCGGGTACTATGCCGTTCGGCAATTACACCGAAATCCCGAATGCAGGCGGTATCCGGCTGGGCTTCGGTTCGGGCGGAAAGCAGAAAATCTACGATGTTGTCGGTTGGGATTGTGAAGGGAGTGAATACTGGGCCCGTGGTTCCGTAACGATTGAACGCTATCAGCCCCGAAAATTTATAAAGGGTAAGTTCTCAGGACACGTATTTGATTACTCGCGGGACTGTATCTTTTCGTCTACCGATGGTCCGGTTTGCAGTGGTGAGTTTTACTGCCGGACGCCACGGTAACCCAACGTGTTTCCGGCTTTATGCTTACGAAGTGACACGCTGTCACTTCGTAATATTCACTTTCTTTTTATAACATCATTTGGTATCCGGCGCCCGAAGTGACACACTGTCACTTCGGGCTTTTTTTGCAGTCAAGCTGCCTGTTTGGAGAGCTGTTTTTCACGAAGTGACACGTTGTCACTTCGTGAAGTTTATCCTTAGCTCATACGCCTCCGGTTCTAAATTTCTCACGAAGTGACAGTGTGTCACTTCGTCGTCATAACTGCATCAACTCATTGATTTTCTGCACTAAACGCGCGCAGGATCGTTTGTCCAGCTTCCCGTTTGCCAGCTCCCTGATTTCAGTTTGGAGCCGTTGTTTCTGCATGGTTGCCGGTTCCAGTTCAGAAGCGGTACTGCTGTCCGCCTCTCCGGTAACGCCGTTTTTTGCCAGCTCCGCAATCCGGGTCTTTGACAACTTTGCTTTACCGGAAAGTACTTCTTTTTTCAGCGCAGGTTCCAGCTTTTCGATACCGGCAGCAAACTCCCCGTCCCGCTTAATTGTGCGGCTGCTCACGCCATATTCAGTCGCGAGGGACTCGGCAACATTCTGTTGGGCTGATTCTGCATTCAGGTTACTGCCTCTGGCTATTTTAAGCTGATTATACCGCATCCCCCGCAGGTAGGAGGCCTGCTCAGGCGAAAGATTCCGGCGGCCAAGCTGGTAGTCGATCATGTATTCCTTAACCTGCGTCATCGATTCAACATGAACGAGGTTAATCCGGAAGTCCAGTTTGTACTGATTAATAACCGAAAACCGGTTATGTCCGTCGATCAGTACATACACCGGTGTTTCATCATCACCCGTGCCGGCAGTCAGCGCTGTGGTTTCCCAGATGGTCAGCGGGTCCTTTACGCCATATTGCCGGAGATTCTGTTCCAGCTGCGCTACCTCATCGGCAGTCAGTGGCGGGATCAGATCGCGCAGTTCGTCCAGGACAACAATCTGCTGTTTTATATTTTCTTCCGCCGACAGGAGGGAAGGGCGGACATCGGCAGTTTTGGCCTTCATCAGGCTCATAAAATCTTTCTTAGCCATCTTACAGCATCGTTAGTTCTGTTGCTAATTCGTAGTACTGCTGCCACGAGGAAGACTTAGACGAATAGGTATATAAATCTTCCTTTGCCACCTGCGACTGCTTAATTACCGTCGATACTTCAATCACGACATCATAAATTCTGAAGTGCTGGTATTTTTCGCGGATGTGGCTCATCATGCTTTTATGCACACTCTGATTTTTGTGAACCATCGTAAAGACAATTCCTTTGATCGTCAGCGTCGGGTTAATATAGGTCCTTACCTCCGCAATCCGGTTGAACAAACTCTCAACGCCGTGAAATGCGCTGGCTTCAGGCTGTATCGGCACAATACAGGCATTCGATGCAACCAGTGAACAGGTCGTACAAATACCAAGGCTCGGCGGACAATCAATGAGAATATAGTCAAAACGGGCTTTGGCTTCTTCAAGCTTAACCGTCAGCCGGCGGTCTGCACCAATCGCGTTTGCCAGCTCAGATTCCTTGTACGCCATCCGGATATCGGAAGGGGAGAGGTAGAGATTTTCCGCAATCGGCAGCATCGGCAGCGACACATTACTCAGCAGTGCATCGATCACCTGCTCTTCGGGCTCGTGTACCCCGAAGCACTGCGAGAGATTGCCCTGTGAATCCATATCGACCAGCAGCACCTTATAGCCCAGCAGACTCAGGCCTTTACCGACATTGATGGTAGTCGTTGTTTTACCGACGCCACCTTTGTGGTTAACAATGGATATTACGGTTGCTTTTTCAAAAAGTGAATCCGTATAGCCATACTGACGTAAAGCCTCATCCAGTGCCGGCAAATGCTTGGCCGGAACGTCCTTCTGATTAGTCAGTGCCTTGTGCAGGGTTTTTGCGGGGATGCCAGCCTCTTTTTCTATCTGAGACAGGTTAATGGCCGGTTTCGTTTTCAGAAACCGGATGAGCTTGTCCTGTGTGATCATACTGCGTTGCCGGGGATAAATTTATACCCTCAGCAAAGGTAAAAAGAACTTTTTTTATCCGAATAGCTATGGACAGAAAGTTTGTCTCTGGTTGACCGGCACTTAAAAAGGATCAACTTTAGCCTCGTCAATTATTTGTGCATACTGTATTTCCGGCACTTCTTCTTTCACATCCGCTCTGATCCATAAATCACCTTCCCGCTTAATATTCTCGCCTTTCTTTTCCTGACAGAAGCTGATAAAAATCTGATCTTCATCCTCGCCCTGTTCCTTTGACAGGGCTTTGCCCAGCGTAACCTGAAACATCTCCTTGATTACCGCCCCGTCTTCGCGGTAATACACGGCTTTCAGCTGCGGATTTGCCTTTATCTGCTGGTTTACATACGAGAAATACTGGTGCTTTACTACCGAATCGGCCTGCTGTCCGATTTGCGTATAATATTGCTCCAGATAGTCCGGAAACTCCACGGTTCTCCACCTGTTAATCTCCCGGTTATCGGCTTGTTTCCGCTTCTGAGCCGCTTTCTGCTGTTCTTTCCTGAGTGTTTCCGCATGAAGCCCTTTGCCGAGGTTCGACTTAAGACCAGCCTTCACATAGGCAAAAATACTTTTAATCAGTACCCCTTTCCGCCGTTCGTTTATGGCGTAAAGCAGGGTATCCAGTATCCTGTTCTGCGAGGTATTCAGTTCATTCACAAAATCACCGATGTCATCCGGAGTCAGATGCGGCTCAATCTGCTGAAACAGATGCACCATTTCGGGGGTGACGGTCGGGACAATAATCAGTTTGGGAATATCCAGCGGTGCAGCCGGCAGAAAGGGTTCCAGGCTCTCATCGCCTGCATTTTTGTGGCTGTAAATTGTAAAACTCACACCAATTACTGATTTACCTGATTTTATCGGTGCGTAATCAAAACTGATATCTGTCTGCTTCTTCAGTTCTTTACGGGCAGGTTCAAGCACATAAAGTTTAAAATCGGCAAAACGCGGATACTTATCGATCAGGTTCAGCTTTTCTTTTAATTCATCAAACGAGTAATCAACCTTCCTCTGAAACTCATTTGATTTCAGCAACTCATATAATCTTACCGTATTTATTGACCGCAGCGTCAGGATATATCGTATATCATACTGCGTAAAAGCTTCTTTCAGGTTTAGCAGATAGGGTTTGAGGCGTGGATCAAACGACAGCTCCATATAGCTCTGCCCGACAACGTATTTCGCATAGCTGATATAACCAATCAGTTCAAACGAACCTTTGGGGTCAAGGCGTTTGAACGTTTTCTGAATTAAGCTTTCGGCAACTTCCTTGAGAATGGTATAGCCCCCTTTGCCTTTCAGCCCAAGGCTTTTCATAAATGATGTTACCTCAATCCGGTACGTATTGAAATCCACATCGTCCGGCTCTATCTGCGCAACCATGGTCAGAAAGACTCTGGCCTCGTGTATATCTGTCTCTTATACACATCTCCGAGCCCACGAGACAAGAGGCAA